>DOJM01000528.1:473-3990 GCA_003529225.1 Paenibacillus sp. | reverse complement strand
CTGATCGTGGTTATGGCGTTAGCTTGCTGAACGACTGCAAATATGGCTACGACATCAAGGATAATGTGATGCGTCTATCCCTAATCAAATCGGCAACACACCCTGACCCTGATGCAGATCAAGGCGAACATTCATTCACCTACTCTATCCTGCCTCATACTGGGGATTGGCTACAAGGTGATACCGTCCGTCAAGCCTGGTCCATCAACAATCCACTGCGGAGCACCATGGGGCAAGCTGAAGTGGAAACAAAATCCATGATTCGTCTTTCTACGAATACGGTTATGGTATCTGCCCTTAAGAAATCTGAAGATGGTCAAAAATTNNAGTTCACGACTATTCCGGAAGCCGCCAGCAGATTGATATGACGAGCGACTTGAACATTATTTCATGGCAAGAGTGTAATCTAATGGAACGTCCTGAAGGTGAGGTTCACACTGAACCTGTCATTACCTTTGTACTTGAACCTTACGAAATTAGAACATTTGAAATCGAAGTGTAGACAATTGCAGCTAATTAAATGAAGTAACATACAAAAACGGGGTGTCCCTGTAGCCATGGATAAAAGGCTGCGAGGACATCCCGTTTTTATGTTCGATTATAATTGTTTCTTTCGCATTTAAGTATACACATTGCGCAATGAGTTAACGTAGCGTATACTCCAATTAAGGGAGAGATGTATATGAGAAGAATGGGGAAAATCACGATATTCACAGGCATTGGATTATTGAGCCTTGTTTTGATTGCTATTCTTTCGATTAGCACTTTTGTGATCAAGAGACCGGCCACCACCACCCCCGTAATCACAGAAGTGAAGCCTTATGAGTGGAATAAAGTCAAGCTGGACGGAAATGTCATTTCAAGTGATGGATCAGAGTATTTTATCTGGAATAAAAAGGGGGAAACTAATAACTGGATCATCTTCTTTTCCGGGGGAGGGGCCAGTTGGGATGCCCAAAGCGCCGCGCACCCAATCAAGCTCATGAACTTCATTAAAGGTGGAGATACAGGCAACTATTTCCCAAACATCCCCTTCTATATGCTGACATTGCTAAGAGGCATGATGGATACGGATAACCCTGCCAATCCTTTTCATGGTTGGAATGTGGTCTACCTTCCCTATTCGACGGGTGATTTCCATATCGGTAACCGTACAGTTGAATATAAAAAAGAGGACGGCGGCACCTTTACAATGCGTTATAACGGCAGCAATAATGTGCGAAGCAGCCTCGATTGGATATATGCCAACGTAGATAAGCCCGGCAAACTGCTGATTGCTGGCGAAATTGCTGGTGGGTTCGGGTCCGCCTTCTGGGCTCCGGAGATCGCCTCTCATTACAAAGACTCCGAGATCTTCCAATATTCAGACAGTTCCTTCCTGAAATCAGACAAGTGGCCAAATGTTGTGAATAAGGAATGGCAGGCAGACTTCGTTAAGAACTTTGGGTATACCCCCGAAGCGGATATCATCGGGGCAGCATTTAAAGCAAACGGTCATCTACTGCCTGCGAATGCGGTAATATTGCAATCCTACTCGGTATTTGACGAGATTCTGATCCACTTTCAGAACAACATCAACGATTACAAGGGGCCCAGAGATCAACGCATTATTAATGAATGGTCACAGGAAATGCGGCAATCTGTATCTTCTTTGGCTGCCATTTTACCTAATTATTATTACTATCTGACCGACTATGGGCTAAATGCTAAGACGGGTACAACCCCCCACACTTTTGCAACCAGAGAGACCTTCTTTCAGGCTGAACAAGATGGTGTGAAGCTTCTGAAATGGCTCAGTGATGCGGTCAACCATCAGAAACCCTATTCCGTGGGCAGCAAGTTCCTCATGACGTCGAAGCCAGCTCAGAAATAGCGTAGAATTAGCGAAATACTCGCACAAGGCAGGAGAGAAAATTAATGAATTTGCGTGAAAAGCAGATGCAAATGACGAGGGAGATCATTAAGGATACAGCGCTTAGCTTGTTCTGTGCTCAAGGTATTGAGCGCACGGATATGGCTCAAATTGCAGAACAAGCCGGGGTCTCCCGGCGCACTTTGTATCATCATTATAAGGACAAAGAAGAATTAGCCGCTCAGATCTATGCCCTTAACCTGGAGCGGATGTTTGGACAGCTGCTGTTTGATTTTGATTTTGAACAGCCGGTACTATCACTGGAGAACATTCTGGATAAATATTTGGCTTTAAGAGATCATCAGGAATCACTGATCTACTATGATGCCATTTTTGGANNGGGAAGGCTGGTATTCACGGCTTATACTTCTTGAGACAATAGCAGTGGCTCCAGAGGAAAAAAATAAGTGGCTGAACATTCTGCAGAAGTCCACCCACCTGTATTTCATGTATTTACAAAAAGCCGTTATTATTACGCATCAGCGGGGCGGTGTGGTTACGGAGGAAGACCGGGCAACGGACCGGCAATTCAAGGATTTCATCATGTTTGGTGTACGGCATTCCCAGGATTATAAAACCCCTTAACTTCACTTAAGGGGCACTGTCAGCTTACTCTAGCTCGGTCCCTATCCCGCTGTCTCTCGCTTTGTTGACGTAATACATCGCTGTAGCGATATCGAAAGCAGCCATCCCCATCGGGCAAAAGAAGATCGGTTCATCTTCGCCGAATTCAGCTAGGCTGTGGCGTATGACGNNGATATCCGTATTCTCACGGCACACTTCATCCCAATCGTCGACGATAATGGCTTTTACCGAAGCTAAGGCCTTGGGTTTATAGTCACGCAGTGAAACATTCAGCAGAAGACTCCCTTTTTCGGGAGGAAGATCGATATACCGATGTTCTGATACGGTACAAGTAATGAAGATATTTGAATGCAGGTAAACGTCCGCCCACGTCTCTGCCACTTCCATCCTATCGCTATAAAGAGATGAGAACCCTGATAAGTCTACGCCCTTGATATCGAAAATTCGGATACGTTCGACTCGATCCCCGTACAAAGCCGTAACCATTTGACAATGATACTGCCCAATCGGTCCCCAGCCTATAATACCTAGATGAATCCGCTCCACTGAACGCGCCAGCAAAAAGTAACGAATCATCAGTCCGCTGATGGAAGCCGTCCTAATGATACTGGGAAGCGGAGAGTTCAAGACGGCTGAAGGCTGACCTGTGCTTGGGTCATTCAATACAATGATGCTATGCGCACGAGGAAGATCAGCCTGAATATTATCCGGGAAACTGGAAATCCACTTTATCCCTGCGGCGTTTACCTCTCCCCCTACGTAAGCGGGCATTGCAATAATCCGGTTTTGTGGACTCTTATACCTTAGGTAAGGCTTTGTCGGCTGCACATAATCACCTGAATCGATGATACCCACAGCAGTTTCTATCGACTCCACAAGAATAGGCCACTCAACACCTACTGCCCGTATATCTCGATCATTTAAGTACAGCATACCGTCGCCTCCTTGCGAAATATACCCTTTCTTACAGCTCAGGGACATCGACGCCTTCAGTCCAAAGCTCCCGTCCGAACTGGCCCT
>DOJM01000528.1:0-462 GCA_003529225.1 Paenibacillus sp. | reverse complement strand
TCTGAGTATACGGTATCGAGGTAACGCTCTCCCTTATCATGCAGAATGACTGCGCAGACAGCTCCCGGAGTCAAATCCGGCTCCATCTGCTTAACGGCGGCAATGATTCCACCAGAGGATGCGCCGGCCAGAATGGATTCTTTTTGTGCCAACATCCGGCAACCTTTTACGATATCTGAATCCGAGACATGCACGATATGGTCGATTATATCTGCTCTGCAAAAAGGTGNNGGAAGCGCCGTGTACTCTTATTTCCGCCAAAAATCGCGCTTCCCTCTGCATCGACAGCCACGATCTTGGTCCGAAGTCCGTGATCTCTTGCGTATTCCGCGAGGCCCCGAATCGTGCCGCATGTACTAACGCTGCAAAATAAATAATCCACTCGTTCAAGTTCAGTCACGATTTCTTTCATGGTCGTATGGTAATGAGCTAAATAATTATTTGCGTTCGCATACTGATTCG
>DOJM01000398.1:4125-5610 GCA_003529225.1 Paenibacillus sp. | reverse complement strand
GACATACAGTGATGCTTCAGTGGTTAACGGTACGGATTATTACTACGTAGTTAGTGCATCTAATGTGGTTGGAGAGAGCCCGAATTCCCCTGAGGTTCAGGCCAAGCCTATCGATGTGCCGATTCCGACACAAGGCGATTTAGTGGTGAAGTACCGGACAAGCGATATCAATCCGGGAGATAATCAGTTCCGCCCGCAGCTGCAAATTGTTAACAACGGAAACACAGCAGTATCGCTTAGCAATGTAAAACTGCGGTATTATTACACGATTGATGGCGATAAACCTCAACAATTTAATGTTGATTATGCAACCATCGGCGGAAGTAATATACAGGGAACATTCGTGAAGGTCGACCCTGCCAAAACTGGAGCTGACTATTATTTAGAGATCTCCTTCGGCGCAGGTGCAGGAAGTCTTGCACCGGGAGCCAACACAGGGGATATCCAGATCCGGGTCAATAAAACGGATTGGAGCAATTACAACGAGGTTGGAGACTACTCCTATGATTCTACCAAAACATCGTATACGAATTGGGATCATGTAACATTGTACCTGAATGGTGTTCTAGCTTGGGGACTTGAGCCTTAAAGCCAGAGTAAAGGAGCCCTAGCCATTTTGGCTGGGGCTCTATTTAGTTATTGTTAGTTAGCAACTGCGACTAGTTGTGGTGTCTTCATATCCATTTTAATTGTATTTCCTACAACTAAACGCCAAATAGAAATAAAAAAGCACGAATTAGCTGTATTAAATACAACTATTTCGTGCTTTTGGTATGTTAGTTAGATATTGTGAGTTACAACGATTACTTGTAGATCAAGCTTTTATAGAAGCGTGGTTTACATTCAAACATGCGCTGAAGGGACAACCTTCTCCGCATATTCTATCGTTCCGCCGCCGAGACATTTCTCGCCGAGATAGAAGACAACGGCTTGACCAGGTGTGATCGCTTTTTGTGAAACATCAAAGGCTACATTTATTGTTCCGTCTTCACGCGCTGTAAGGGTCACGCCTTGATCTGGCTGGCGATACCGGAATTTGGCGGTGCATTTCAGCGGCTCTTGCCCAAGCTCTTGACCAAGCTCTTGACCGTCAATCCAGTTAACACCGGAAGCAATCNNCATAAAGGATGTTGCGGCTAAGGTCTTTTTCGGCTACAAACCAAGGTTCGCCGTTACCAGAGCCACCAATGCCGAGGCCTTGGCGTTGACCCAATGTATAGTACATAAGTCCATCGTGGCGGCCTTTGATTTCCCCAGTGGCTATATCTACCATATCACCTGATTGTGCTGGCAGATACTGACTAAGGAATTCACGGAAGTTCCGTTCACCGATGAAGCAGACGCCTGTGCTGTCTTTTTTCTTGGCAGTATAGAGTCCGGCTTCTTCCGCAATTCTCCGAACTTCCGGTTTCGGAAGATGACCAATCGGGAACATTGCTTTAGAAAGTTGATACTGTCCCAGCGCGTTCAAGAAATAGGTTTGGT
>DOJM01000398.1:3631-4063 GCA_003529225.1 Paenibacillus sp. | reverse complement strand
TAATCTCTCGGTTGCACATGACGTCTGGATTAGGCGTCCGGCCGGCCTTATATTCATCGAGGAAATAAGAAAATACTTTGTCGAAGTATTCCTTCTCGAAATTAACGGTATAGTAAGGAATATCAATCTGTTCGCATACGCGGCGAACATCCTCCGCATCGCTTTCGGCTGTACATACTCCGAATTCGTCGGTATCGTCCCAATTCTTCATGAAGATGCCGATGACGTCATAGCCCTGCTGCTTGAGCAGAAGCGCCGTGACGGAGGAATCGACCCCTCCGGACATGCCGACGACGACACGGGTGTCTTGTTTTGCTTTTGTCATCGTAATCACCATTTCTGTACCAAAAATACCGGTCATTCATGGAACACCCGGCTCAAAATGTATTATAACATACCTGTCTACTGTAAACCCTAAAATAAGAGGCTGAG
>DOJM01000398.1:0-3559 GCA_003529225.1 Paenibacillus sp. | reverse complement strand
TTTTCCATTTCATTTGTGACTTCGAATATGATAACATAAACTAAGAGTAATCATCGGAATACCTTGATATGACAATCGCATGACTTACCGAATCAATAGTATACAATAACTAGAAACTAAACCGAAAGAGGTGCCCCTTTGAAAATATCAACCAAAGGACGTTACGGACTAACAATTATGATGGAGCTTGCACTGAAATTTGGTGAAGGACCGACCTCACTTAAGAGTATCGCCGAGAAAAATGGACTATCCGAGCATTATCTGGAGCAGCTAATCGCTCCTCTGCGGAATGCAGGACTTGTAAAAAGTATTCGAGGTGCATACGGTGGATACATTTTATCACGCGAGGCTAGTGCTATCACAGCAGGTGACATCATTCGTGNNTTTTTTTTTTTTTGGTTTTTTATAAAATAAAAAAATGAAAAAAAAAACGACTTCTAAAGGCTGGTTTTTCGTGATAGCATTGCGGATGTACTGGATTCAACAACTCTTCATGACTTGATTAATTATAAAGAAGAGAGCTTGGCAGATAACTATATGTTCTATATCTAGTTATTGTACGTGGAATGGAAACTTAAAGTTTTGGTATATCAATGTTCATGCCCCCTTTTGGGGGCTTTTTTCTATGAGAAAATAACATGAAAAATCACATTTCCTGGATTGTTTTGATCCCTAATTTTTGTTATGCGCAAATTTATCGTTATCTAATTTATTTTAAGAAAAAGGAAAAAAGGATGCCTATATTCGCTCGGCATCCTTTTTTTGCAGGTGGATACATTAATTTAATACTCTTTAAATTAATCATCAGAATAGCTTATTGATTATCACCAAACCAGATGTTCTCTGTACCGGTCCGCGTGTCCGTCCATACGCTTACTAGACGGCCTGTTTGGGGGACGATGGCATTGCCGATGTAGTCCCCAATTAGGGGAATGCCGGTGACGTCAAAGGAAGTTGTTGTTATACGTGTGTTTGTATACGTCATACCCCCATCTCTAGATGTAGCTAGATAAACATCAATGTTGAGGGGATTGACTCGATTAGTGTAATAGGTAACGAATATTGCACCATCCGCAGGGGATACGGTGATGGCTGGGAAAAAGTTTTGGGAGCCTACTGGACTGCCCGTAATGGGTATTGGTGTACCCCAATCCACACCGAAATTAGTGGAAGTAGCAAGAAAAACATCGGAATAACCTTCTCGAAAGTCTTGCCATACAGCATAGACATTCCCTCGCGATGTCGGTGCATTAGAAATATCCGCTGCGAGGGAAGGGTATGTCAAACATCTAAATGTATATCCCGGCAATGGATCTGGTGGGACTACAACGCTGGCGACCATGGTTTCAGGGGTAAAAGTGACCCCGCCGTCTGGGGATGTGCGAATATTAAGATCAGTATTACCGGGAGGCTGATTGATCCATCCTACGACAACAATCCCATTTAATGTAATTGCTATACCAGGGAATTCTTCAAATTCTTCGACCGAAGACAGCAGGGCGGGACTGAAATAGGTATTGCCGCTATCTAGGGAACGATTGAAGAATATCGTATTTCCTGGTATGAATTGTGTGTTGTAATCATGCGTATAACCAGTATATACATTTCCAAAAAAGGGACTTGATCCAGCCTTGTCGGTGACAACGACCACCTGGTCATCATTCACAAACTGTCCAAACCCTTGATTCACGATGACTGGCGGTCCGAAGGAAGAGGCGTTGTCGACAGATGTATAGGATACGATCGACCCGCTGAGACCGTCAGAATCGAAGGCGTGAGCCAATACTACGAACGTGGTCGGAAAAATATAATCAATATGTGGTGCTTCGATGCCTGCAAATCCTGTCGGTAACGGTAATAACGTTGTTGTCCAAGTGGCACCTGCGTCAATAGATTTGTACAAACCTATATTGGGAGGGCCTGTTCGAAAATCTACAGCTACGGCGACCATAACCGAAGGATTAAGCCAATTTACCGCGATGGTGGGCTCGAATTGAGCGCTTGTGCTCGGCGAAAGTTGAATATTAACCATGCAAAGCTCCTTTCGCAATAGAGTTTTCGGTACTTACGGGTTCAGCTGAGCTATAAAAGTAAGTTCGGATTGCAGCACTCTTTGATGAGGGATGACATTTCCTGATAAATCCGTTCCGAATACCGTAATAATTGTGTCTGCCGACGCGTTTCCAGTTACGAGAAATTGGACTTCATAAGACGAATTGCCTGCGATATTAAAACCGAGAAACTGGCTGGTGTTAGCATTAATATTCAATGAGTTGGAGTAGACTAAAGCCTTACTAACCAAGGTATTCCATACATAAACGTGATAGACTACGTTAGATGAAAAACTAAGGTTGTCATTGTCGATATTAATGAGCACGTTGGATGCTGGGGTAATCCCTGTGTTCGTAATGATGCCTGTTGTTGTTGCCATGAGCTTCACCTCTTTATTAGTTTGCTATATATATATGAATTGAGATTCATTGTGTTTGGACAAGGGAATCAGAAAAATCGCGGAAATTGGAATATGAGAGGTATTATTGAAGGGGAATTCCATGAATCTCCCCTTCCTCTTGCCTCGCAACTATCTGCTTCCGGTTGAATAAATTGATAGAAACCAAGAGGAGGAGTGAGAAAATGCCGTATACAACAGGTCTTATTACGAATACGAGAGCAACCGGCACTGCAGCAAGTAATGTAGTGGTCAGCGTTCGCAACACAAGTAACGCGAGTGCAATGATGATCGTCGAAGTTTTCGGCGTTCCGTATTCAACGCTTGCATTAACACCACTTTATGTCACAGGTTATTATGTTCCAGCAATGAGTTCTGATATCAGAGAGTTCTTCATTACGGGGAATGTCGCTTACGAGGTTCAGATAAGTAGTCCTTATCCATTGGCTAATGTGGTGTGCTCCATGTACGGATTGGACGAGTTTGGAAATCTCGTTACCGATCAGAGAGTGCTTCAATCTGAATTAACGGAGATTTCGGCGCTTTCTATACCTGTATAACAATTTTTTTTGGGGGAAATGAAGAAGCAACCACCGATACAAACAGGGTGGTTGCTTCTTTTTTAGGCGCTATAAATCTCATCAAGGCATTCACACAGGCACAAAGGTGGAATTTAAATATACTAATCTTATACTCCAATGTAGAGAGAGGTAAAAATCATGGCGGATGTAGGAGTAGTTATGCCTTTGTATACCCAAAAACCGGAATTTCTCCGGCAAGCTCTGGAGTCTGTTCTGCGCCAAACCTTCACCGAATTTCGACTGATCATTGTAATTGATGGTGCGCCAGATATGGAACCGCTTGTGAGATCAATAATTACCGAGGATCCAAGGGTAACTATTATCTCTTATGTACAGAACAGGGGTATTGCACATGCGCTGAATACGGGCTTTGATCTTTTATTTAGCGAACCCAGTATTCAGTATTTGAGCTGGGTCTCCAGCGATAATGTTTATGAACCCCGTTTTCTCGAAATTCTTCGAGGCGCACTAATGAAGGGGCCACAGGAGCTAGGGATCGTGTACAGTTCTTTTCAAAGTATAGATAACG
>DOJM01000400.1:6484-10931 GCA_003529225.1 Paenibacillus sp. | reverse complement strand
CGGTGGACAACAGCAACGGGTTGCTTTTGCCAGAGCCGTAGTTACTAGACCCCAACTCGTATTGTTCGACGAGCCGTTAAGTGCACTGGATGCGGTCTTGCGAGATGAAATGAGGCTGGAGTTAACCTCCTTGGTGAGGAACATGGGGATTACCGCTCTATATGTCACCCATGATCAAACCGAGGCGATGTCTATGTCAGATGAAGTGGTCGTGATGCAAAGTGGAACTATTTTACAAACAGGTTCTCCTGAGGAGATTTATCAGAAACCAAATCATCCTTTTGTAGCTCATTTTATTGGAAAATCCAACTGGATCGTTCCCGATAAGCAAATGCTTCGTCCGGAACATTTACGTTGGTCTCAGGAGGACGCTTCCTCTCTTCCTTTTACGGGGACGATTCGACATGTGAGCTATATGGGTGATCGCTATGAGGTCATTCTGGACATGGAGAACCGAACTACTTGGACCGCTTATCATGATCAACGTCTACCTGTTGGAGAAACGATCCAGGTCTACGCTTCTGAGCACCAGATCCATCATCTGAATTAAGCGTCCACTGCATGGAATAGCTCGTATGATGCTGTTCCATGCAGCAAGATGCACAAAAATATTAGGGAGGCATTCACATTGAAACCAATGAATAACACTAAAGGACTCAGCACACTTCTTCTAACAACTATAATCGGAGCAAGTCTAGCCGGCTGCAGCTCTACTAACACTCCTGCAGCTAACGCAAGCAATCCAACTTCAAACGCTAACACTACAGCTCAAACTGAAGCACCACAACCCACAGAGAAAACTCTGAGTGGCAGTCTTGTCGTCTACAGCGCAGGCCCTGAAGGTCTAGCTAATAAAATTAAAGACGGCTTTGAAGCCAAAACCGGTCTGAAGGTCGAAATGTTCCAAGGCACTACTGGAAAAATATTAGCCCGTATGGAAGCAGAGAAGTCCAATCCCGTAGTCGATGTTGTTGTTCTTGCCTCCCTTCCGTCCATGCAAGGGATGAAGAATGATGGATTATTGCTTCCATATAAAGAGGCGGTTAATGCAGATAAGCTCGTTAGCGATTGGTCAGACACAGCAGACGGCAATTATTTTAGCTATAGCGCATCCGCACTGGGGATTGTCTACAATACTAAAAAAGTTAGCACACCTCCGACTTCATGGGATGATCTCACTAAAGCGGAATGGAAAGGTACCGTCAATATTCCAGATCCTTCGCTATCTGGCTCGGCTCTAGACTTCGTAACAGGATATTTAAGCGCTATAGGGGACAGCGGTTGGGATCTTTTTAAACAATACAAAAGCAATGGTGTAGCGATGGCGGGCGCCAATCAGGAGGCACTTGATCCGGTGATTACCGGTGCTAAATCCGTCGTTGCCTCAGGTGTAGATTATATGGCTTATAAGGCAAAAGCTGATGGAGAGCCTGTAGATATCGTCTACCCTGCTGAAGGAACAGTGATCAGCCCTCGCCCGGCTGCAATTATTAAGACAAGTCCGAATGTAGATAATGCCAAAGCTTTTATCGACNNGACTATCTTCTATCCGATGAAGCTCAAGCGCTAGTTGCTAAAGCCTACTTATTGCCAGGCAGAACCGATGTGAAAGCAGAGAATCGTGCGAATCTCGATGAAATTAAGACATTTGATGTGAAATGGGAATGGATGAACGAACATAGTGATGAAGTTTCCTCGACCTTCACACAAATTTTTAAATAAGCGTAATGAATATTAACTCTTTACGCTCATTTAAATGGGTGAGCGGCGGACTTGCTTTATTTATACTGACAGTGCTTGTCCTGCTGCCACTCCTGCTCATTTTTTGGACCAGTATCTATCCCAATGAGCAGCTGGATATAGCCGCGCCACTACGAACCATTATGAGTAGTCATGATCTGGTTGAGGTACTGCTGAATTCTATCGGGCTCGGGGTAAGCGTTATTCTACTAACTACGCTATTTGCACTACCTCTGGCCTGGATTATGGCTAAAACGGACTTAGGGCATCATAATTGGCTGGATGTTGTGCTACTAATCCCTTTTATGACTCCGCCATACATTGGTTCAATGGGTTGGATGCTATTTATGCAGACGGGCGGGTATATGGAACAGTTTCTGCCCGCTTCCTCCGTGCTGACTCCGTATTTCTTTAGTTATGGAGGGATGGTGCTAATCATGAGCCTGCATTTATTCCCCTTCCTGTATTTACTGCTGCGTAATGCGCTTTTGCAGATCGGGGGCAATCTGGAGGAAGCAGCCTCTGTTCATGGTGCTCCGTTCTTTTACAGATTTAAAAGAGTAATCATTCCCTTGCTATTATCCAGCTATGGGCTTGGAGCTCTTCTCATCTTCGTCAAAACGATTGCCGNNCCGAATTTGGTACCCCTGCGACCTTTGGTCGTAAGATCGGCTTTTACGTTCTGACCTCTGAGATCCATAAGTATATCTCTAGTTGGCCAATAGATTTTGGAAAGGCTACTTCACTAGCTTCCTTGCTGCTCGGAGTTTGTCTCGTCATGTGGTATATCCAGACTCTAATTAGCAGCCGCTTCTCTTATCGCTTAATAGGCGGAAAAGGAACTCGTACCAAACGTTATAAA
The DNA here is from genome assembly GCA_003529225.1 of Paenibacillus sp. GTDB lineage: Bacteria > Bacillota > Bacilli > Paenibacillales > Paenibacillaceae > Paenibacillus_AQ > Paenibacillus_AQ pseudetheri. The sequence continues at coordinate 8,329 of DOJM01000400.1, read as the reverse complement.
AATCGNNCTTAGTTGGGGATATGTTGTTCTATTACTTCTAGCATCTATCGGCATTCCTTATTTCTCAATCATAACAGCCTCATTATTAAAGCTGCGAGGAGAAGGCGTATCTTGGAGCAATTTGACCTTAAAACATTATGCAGAGCTGCTATCACCGGGTTCTCAAGGTCTTGAGGCCTTATTAAATAGCTTCACATTAGCCATCGTTGCTTCCAGTATCGCGGTTATTCTTGGGACTTGGTTTGCCTTAACTGTAGGAAAAGGAGCTACATTCAAGCAGAAAATTACAGATCTATTCAGCCTGCTTCCCAACACAGTTCCTGGAATTGTAATTGTAGTAGGGCTAATCCTGCTATGGAATGCTCGCTGGATGCCTATCCCACTCTATAATACCTACTGGATGGTTGTGCTTACCTACGTTGTACTATTCATCCCCTATACTGTTCAGTATGTAAAAGCGAGCTATGGGCAGATCGATTCTTCCCTAATGCAAGCGGGACAAGTATTCGGAGGAAGCAAGCTTTATGTGTTCCGCCGTATCCTGCTCCCTCTCATATTACCGGGGATGGTGGCTGGCTGGATGATGACCTTCACCATTTCCAATCGGGAACTGGTAGCTTCCTTACTCATTCTTCCACCTTCAATGCAGACATCGGCGACCTATATTTTTGCCCAGTTTGAACAAGGTGCAGTAGCGATGGGGATGGCCATGGCAGTAATCTCTGTCGGCGTTACCACCATATTACTACTAGTATTAGAATATTTAAGCCCAGATAGAAAGCGGAGACAACGATGAGCACACTAACGATTTGGGGAGGGGCCGGAGAGCATGGCCGTTCCTCCTATCTCGTGCAGGACAAAGATGGGCAATCTGGTATTCTACTCGATTGTGGTGTCAAAAAAGAGGGCCCAGGTGAATNNCCACATTTGCAGGCAGTGTTTCTGTCCCATGCGCATGAGGATCATTCCATAGCACTTCCCCTACTATATAAGTACGGATATTCAGGTAAGGTATGGACAACGAAAGCTACCGTTAAACAGCTTCCCGATTATTTCGAAGCATGGGATAAATACGTGGCTGCTCAGTCCGCATCACTACCTTATGGAGAAATAGATAAGCAATCTATTCAGTTCATGTATTTGGAGGAGCATATCCCCCCTCAGACTTGGCTGAGGATTGCACCTAATCTTCGAGTACAATGGGGGCGAAGCGGACATTTAGCAGGTTCGGTTTGGTTGATCCTCGAATGGGACGGAACAGTCGTATTTTTCTCAGGGGATTATACGAAGGAGTCGCTACTGCTCATGGCAGATTCACCTACGATTATGGAAGCCGGAGCTCAAGATGTCGTCGATCTATCCATTATCGATGCCGCTTACGGCGCGGATCCTGATGAGCAGCTTGTAAAGTTACAGCAATTAGAGTCAGCGATCTGTAACACTTTGCAAAAAGGGGGTTCAATCCTCCTTCCGGTGCCTATCCATGGCAGAAGCCAGGAATTAATCGTATGGGCAAGCGAGTGTTTCCCGGATGATCAGCTGATCGTCGAAGAAGAGCTCATAGCACCTTTAAGAGGTTTAAGCGATAAGGCCGAATGGCTGAAAGAGGGCGCTATTCAGCGCGTTGATATGCTTTTTAATAGGAAGAACTTGTGCATTGTATCTAATTCAGAGGAACGTGCAAAGGCATTGTTGAATCTCAAAAGCTCAATCGTGTTTACCAATGACGGAATGATGCAGTCGGCAAAAGCACAAGAGTATTTTCACCAGCTCTCTGCTTCTCTTGACAACCATGTGATTTTCACGGGACATTTGGCGGCAGGCAGTTTCGGGCACCGTCTCGTT
>DOJM01000400.1:6241-6449 GCA_003529225.1 Paenibacillus sp. | reverse complement strand
ATCTAGCGAAACGAGATGTACAATCTCACTCATTCGCTATAAAGTCCACCAAGGCTTACCGGATATTCGAGAAATGCTCCAAACGGTTCCTAGCCGCCGGTCGGTGCTCGTTCATGCTCCTAAATCGCATATTGATCATGTCACTTCTATATTAGAAGGAGAAGGTTTTGCAGGGCTGTACTCTTTGCTGCCTGGAAGTACGCTTTCG
>DOJM01000400.1:3177-6212 GCA_003529225.1 Paenibacillus sp. | reverse complement strand
TTCCTTAGGTCTATTCAGACGTTTTGGAACAGCCCTTTTTTATGATTCGTACCTATTATCCATTTACTCTTTCGTTGTCCCCGGGCGATCCTTAAAAGCTAGCTCAAACAACCCCGTCGCAGATAAACCAGCCAGCCCTCCAGCCCAAAGCCGAAGGACGATATCCAGATCGGTAAAAGGATACGCTGCCGCTCCGATGAGCAAACCTATTAATAGTCCGATAATTGGGACTGCATTACGCGGGATGTTGATACTATTTTTGACCAATTGAACAAGTGCCAGTACGAATACTGCTAAGATAGAGGCGAATGCCATAACATCATCTAAAATCTCTCTAGTTTCCATCCTTTTCCCTCCTTAGTGGGTACTTATAATCTCAACCGTTCGAGTCGCAGAATCATAACCTACCTGAGCACCAAGCGCTTCTGCAATAACACGTACAGGGACGTAGGTGATGCCTTTTTCAAGCACTCCATCTGCAACTTTAACCCCGTTAACCTTTACGACAGCAATAACATCACTCTTCAATTCTTCCTCCTCCTTCCGATTGATGACCTTATACGCTGACTCCACCGCAGCTGTTGAGGGCTTGCCCCCTGCACGTAACTGTGTGAGCGTTAACCCAAAAGCCATTTGAAAATGTGGGTAATCCTTAAAGCTAGTCCAATCACCACCCCATTCGAAGCCAAGTGCCTTGGCTTCTTTTACAACCTCCTGCCAATCTGCAATCTGATTGTTATTCCCATCCAATCGCATATCCCATGACACACTCGATCCATTCGGTAGCAAAAGAGCAAAATCTACAGCTAGTCCATAATTGTGGTAGCTATACCCGCCACGCGCATTGGTAACAATCGCTCCAGGTTTAGTGCGACCTTGTGCGTAAAGAGCATCTTGCTCGGCAATTGTGCGAAGTCCCTGCGTAATGAGAATCGGTATGTTGAGCTTGTAACAGCGCTCGATAAGCGCAGTAGCAGCGGAACGGACTACGGGGTGTAGACCTGTTAGGCGCAAGGCTGATTTATTTTTTAGATGCGTTAGTGTCAGCATGATGATCCTCTTTTCTGTCTATCTTTTTCAGATAAATAAATTGGTCATATTTCCCGGAACGCGTCAATATTGCCAGTATGATGATCCCACCAGTTGTACCGAATTGGGCAATAGCCCAGCTATAGTTCAGCCAAATTAGCCATGCTGCCGAGTCCACTCCTAGTAGAGCTACCAAACGGAATAGTAGAATGATTAACATATTGAATGTATAGGCTATTAAGAAAAAAAGCATAGCCAGCATAAACACGCTGACCACACCTTTTTTGAATCGTTCGTAAAAATATTGCCTGTGGCGATAAATGATGTATAATCCGCAAGCTGCAGTGGTGCTATATAGCAACAATAATAAAAAATCAATCATGTGCATCATGATCCCCTCGATCATAAACTAAATATTTGGCGAATCGGTTGCGATCAATCTCCTCCTGAATTTCCTGCGAGACATTTCTGTAATGACTTATGGTCAGCGTAACGCTGGTAGAGGCTCTGCGGAGCTCCATCTCTTTATCAACATGCCGGGGGAGAAGCAGCCGCCGAATCCATTGTGACAGCATTCCTAACTCCCCCTGTCTTCCGTATGGTCAATCTTCAGTTTCTTTAAGACGTCCAGTGTGGGCTGCATAAACTCCGAGCGCTCCTTGTCCAGAATCGCTTGCAGACGATCCCGATCCTCCTCTGCACGATCCAGCAGTTCTCGCGGTACAAGGTTCCCTTTGACAATCGCACGCAATAATACCATGAGCACGATCATCAAAATAAACGCAACAATATAAGCCAGCCCATACTTATCCGCCAGCGGCAGCAGCTTCTCCAATTGCGCAATATCCCCCTCTTTCATTCGTCCGCTCCTTTCTGTAATGATTTTGATGCGTGAACAGCCCCCGGCTCACCGAGGGCATAAAAAAACACGCTCCTGTTTGGATGCGTGCAAGCTATATAGCTGATGATTGCTCAGATGAATTATGTTCAGCAAATGGTATATCTGATCGTTTTTCGATAATTTGTGACTTAATCAAAATCTCGTTATCGGCCTGCATGTTATATGAAGCAATGATGTCCTCTATCGGACCTTCCTCACGATCAAAACGAGTGATGCAGGCATTGGCCATCAACCGAATTTTGGCGGCTGTTAATGAATCCATTGTCATGATTACAACTCAACTCCTTTTCGGGTTATATGCTGAGTAATTCAGCCATAATGACTTCGACGTCTTGAAGCCGATTCTGCAAAGCTGTATTCTCTCCTCGCAGTTGTTCGACTTCGCTTAACTCTGGCGGTTTGTTGGCTTCGGCTACTAGGTAGGCTTCCCATGCAGCTTCGAGTTCTGCTTCTGTTGGTTGTGGTGCGTCTAGGTTCCAGGCGGCGATGTATGGGCCGCGTTCAGTAATGTCGTAGTCTTCGCCCTCGACTAGTAGGTTATAGTTGATGCCGTAACGGTAGTGTATACCCTCGATTGCTTCGGTTTCGTCTTCTTCAAGTGGTCGGATCTCGTAGCGCGTCCGTCCGTCTACGCCTTCGCGTAAAACTGGCTCGGCGCCATTGTCCTGGACTGTAAAGTCATACATTGGTTTTGCGTTTGGATATATATGCATAATTACTTGTGGTATATTCATTTTGATTTCATCTCCTTTTTATGCTATACGTGTTACTTCAAAGTTATTATCAAATCCTAAAGACAGTTCAGTTGTTGCGTTGCAGACTCCAAAAATCTCAATATAATCCCCCGCATTAAGAAGTATCGTAGCGTTTCCTACCGCGCATGCGCTATGAACGCTATTAGATGGTTGATAGGCAAGACGCCTAATATTAAAGCCGTTTTGATATAAAGTTAATTCACAAGGTTGACCTTGCGGATTTAAGAACACAACACTGACATTTATTTGATACAGTCCTTTTTGTGGAGCTGTAAACCTGTGCAGAGTAGGATCATAACTTCCTTGCATATCATAATTTTCTGTAGAGAATTGAATTTTACTCCAAGTCG
>DOJM01000400.1:0-3097 GCA_003529225.1 Paenibacillus sp. | reverse complement strand
CCACCACCCGAACCCCTAAAACGATATGAATTTCCGCTACCTAAAAAGTCCTGCACAGTCAAGTGAGATGCGTAAGATGAAAAACAGGCAAACAGCTTATTGCTAATCTCGCATTGATATACGTCAACAGAAGGACTACCTGTCACCGCCACTCCATTTTTTGTTGTATCCACAAAGACACATCTGCACAAAGCAATTTCAAAGAATCCAGGGTTTTCATTGATACGAACACTAGAATTGAAGCGATTGGCGGGTGCTCCTGTAAATTCAAATCCGTTTACATTCATTCGGATACTGTTCCTATATACGTATACGTTAATAATCTTATAATTCATTGCACCGGCAAGTGTTTCGCTCCCTATTACATAAATTGATCCGCTACCTGAGAATCCTGCTAGAAGTAATTCTTCTGTATACGTTCCCGCTGCTACGTTGATAACAACAGCATGATTAATAACTTTAGGCAACATGCTGACAGCCTTCCCTATCGTCCTAAACGCCCCACCCGCAGTATTCGCCAACCCTGTATTATTGTCATTCCCATCCGTCCGCACATAGTACGTAATATCAGCGGTCGTTTGCTGAGGTGTAGTAGCCAACGGCGCCTTACCATTCAACTGTCCCTGAATCCCACTAGTCACCCCATCCAAGTACCCAAACTCCGCGTTAGAGACTACTCCAGTCCCAATCTTAGCAGCATCAATTCCGGCTGCGGCATTAACATCCGCGTTGACTATCACCCCAGCCGCAATAGCCGTAACCCCATCACTGGTACTAATAACATCCCCTGTGTGATTAGGATGCACATAATTATTCGCTCCTGTTGCAATACCCGCCAACTTCGTTTTCTCTACCGTGGTGTAGTCGTTCGTAGACAGCTGTTTCCCTGTAACTTTATCAACCTTGCCAGTTACGGCATTATCCAAAATATCCATATTTCCGTTCAGATCGGCAATATCAACGATATCCGTTCCCTCGGGCTTCTTTAACCCCAAATTCCCTGTAGTTTGCATGTGTCACTCTCCTATCTATAAGTTCTTAATTCGTTCCATGTTTTACTGTGAGCATTCTCCCAAGTCAAAACCTTAACGGAGTCCCACCAGGTATAGCTGAACACAAATTCATAAGCCAAATGCGCAGGTTTAATCTCTTCGATGATTTGAATCAACCCTGCCATATTGGGAGGAATGCCCAGCGTACTTACAAAATGAATCTCAAAACGATACTCATCAGGCACTTCCTTAACTTCAACCACTCCACCTGAAAAAGCGGACGCTGTCCGCTGGATCATCTCCGGCGTTGTCGTCCCGTTTCCACGTAGCTTCGCCTTAATCATCTCTCGGCGTGTGGCATATGACTTGGATGAATCGATATTTAGTCCAAGCTCAGCCTCCCAACGTCCAAGACTTACCGTTGCTGTTTCAACAAACGCCTGATCCAGTACATCTACAGTGCCTACCTTCAGTCCACCAATTTCTAGCCCGATGGTCTCCTGAAGCTTCTCCATTTCGCGGACATCCTTATAATAATCCGGCAAATACTGCATTAGATCAGGCGCCTCGACTTCATCCGGATGGCTCGAATCTTTATCTGCGGAATATTGCAATTCGCTGTATAAAGAGCTGCCGTAACTCATCCTCTACACCCCCTTCAGTTGATTCCAGGTTAGGGGGCCTTTGGGCAAATAATCATGTGTATGCGCCGCCGGAGGAAACACTGCTGGTTTACCCGCTACCCCCGCCCAAGCTACACTATCCGCTTGTTGAGCGAAATCCACCTTGCCATTGTTATTCGTATCGTAAATGCTTTTCAGCATATCCCCGGTACTCTGCGCGGCTACCAGTAAAACATTACCAGCAGCAGAACCAATGTACAGCTTGCCACTGTCTGTACAATAGCCAAGCTCACCAATAGCCAGTGCTCCAATCGCACTTTCCAATCCGCGGCGTATTTGAATCAATGTCTTCAAAGCCATTGTCACGCCCCCTAGAAAGTTCCGCCATCAATACTGGCTACGGTAAGTTTATTGCCATTCGCCGCATCATAAATGATGCTACTTCCATCCACACTTACAGCTATACCGGCTCCATCTACAGTGATCCCTTTTCCAGCTGTAACCGCAATCGCGTCTGCAGTAACCGTAATCCCATTGCCTGCACCAATATTCAGCGTCACAGCATCGGCCTGACCACCACCAATCAGTCCGTTTCCAGCTGTAATGGTCTGTAATGCACCACCCGTACGAACCCATGCGCTGCCATTCCAGCTATAAATCTTCTGCTCATCATCGACGTAAGCGGTCCAGCCTACGGCAGGAACATAAAATACCCAAGCATCAGATTGGTACTCCACGATTTGATCCGTTTTCCCCGCCCATGCCCCGGTTGCTCCAGCTGGAATAATGTATCGATCACCCTCAACCGGACTGGCTGGAGGAGCCAGCAGGTTCTGATCTTTTACCGACGCTTGCGGTTCGATGTTATGCTTGGCCAGCTCAATTTCATTTTTAATCTTCTGTGCGGACCACAAGTCTGTAATCGTAGTCCCGGCATCATTGATCGTCCGGTGCTTGGTCCCATCGTCAATGTGAGTCTTAATCTCAGCTGCAGTCTTTACGTNNGATACTTTATTGATATGTCCCGCACTAATATCCGCTTTAAGCACCTTCGCGTAGGTTGCTCCATCAGCGATATCGTCAATTGTACCTGTCAGATCGCTAAGCTTCTGCGCATTCACCCGCCGCCAAGCTGCCCCATCATCAAAATATAAATATCCGCTATTCGAACCCGTAGTCACGTAATACAAACGGCCAACGGCTCCTGCAACCGGACGCGAAGCTTCTGGACCCGATAGCGCCCTGCCGACCATGGAATTGGAAGTACCATCACCAATATAGACTTCCTTAGTGTCATTGCAAAAACCAAGCTCACCCGCCTTCAACACGCCATAACTCGTTAGCTCAGCCTTTGTTCCCCGCTTTATTTGTATGGTCTGTGCCATTTTACACCTCTCTTCTGAATGATCCTCCGTCAATCTGACCCTTGTTCTTATACCGTTCTATTTCAGTTTGAACAGCGGTAAGACTTACCTGCAAACC
>DOJM01000403.1:3761-3990 GCA_003529225.1 Paenibacillus sp. | reverse complement strand
TTGTACAAGCGAGGGAATAGCCTCAATGTCATTTATTTTTTTATTATTGTTGTTCATATATGTAGTATGGCACCTAACTACTTTTGTGTCAACTCATTTTTTTATAACTCATCAACTCTGGAGTTATACAGTTGGATTTGGTTGTAACTATTTATTTCTCCCAGAGCTCAATCAGTCGACCTTCAGGATCTTCAATCCAAACAAACTTTCCAAATTCACTAATTTCTTT
>DOJM01000403.1:357-3533 GCA_003529225.1 Paenibacillus sp. | reverse complement strand
TTAGTTCTCCAAAAGATTCCTCCGAAACCTTTTATCATCGTAATTATCTCCTGTCTATCATCAATTTTTTAACTATTCGTTCTCAATAGATATTCGAGATTTAAATTTAAGTTCCTTTTTCAACCATCTTACCCATGAATTGAACAAATAAAAACTACTGCCGTAGCAACCGCTATTCCACTATCGTGTCCCGTTAGCGCAATGAGTCTACTAGATCAAATGGATGCTATATGGGAGATTTTAGGTAGATGTATTCATAGAAAAATGGTACATTGTTTTGGAATCAATAGCGCGCAAGTCAGGATATACATTTAGACTAATATTTTTATATTGGGGGATGGTACTGGCATGGACAAGAATTCTGTTTATAGAACAAATATTATAGGTGCTGGCGAGGTTGGTAGCGCTATCTCGGTCGATATGGACAAGAATGGTATTCATGAAACTAACAGCTTATTTTGGGATACAAAAGGAAATGATATTTTAGGAGCAACCGCACTTCCTTTATATGGAGCATTCGTCTCAGAAGAGCAATGCCAGCTTTTTGGCGATATTTCAGGAAAAAAGATATTGGAAATAGGCTGTGGAAGCGGTCAATCATTGCAATATCTCGGGGAACGTAAAGCATCTGAACTATGGGGTATGGATATATCAGAAAACCAAATCGAAAAAACAAGAGAATACTTATCAGATCACGGACTTTCAGCAAAATTAATCTGTTCTCCCATGGAAGAAAAATGTGGCATACCTGAGGATTATTTTGACTTTGTTTATTCGATTTATGCTATAGGCTGGACAACCGACCTTGAGGGTACTTTTAGCAGGATTGCTTCTTACCTAAGAAAAGACGGCGTATTTATTTTCAGTTGGTCTCACCCTATACACAAATGTGTTGTTGCAGAAAATGATATGCTTGTTTTTAAAAAATGTTATTTCGATGAATCTTGGTATTCGGTAACGCTTGACGAAAGTACGCTGACATTATCTGATCGTAAACTATCAACCTATGTGAATGCGCTCTCAAAAGCGGGATTTGTCATTGAAGAAATGATTGAGCAATCTGATGATGAAATTATACAATCGCGGGACGATAACGACGATTTTGCAAAAAAAGCAAAAATGCTTCCTGTAACTTTCGTAATCAAAGCAAGAAAACTATAATTAGTAGTTGAAGATAAATGCCCGTTAATTGAATAAAGGCAGCCGATCATGTTGACTGATTGGCTGCCTTATCGTGTTTATTGAATTATCGTCTCCTGATAGCTTAATTATGATTCCCGAACGTCCATACTTTCATCAAGTACGTCTCGATTCCTTTATCCCTCTAATATTTGCACATTCTTAGCTGTCCTACGCTGAGAATCAACTATATTCGGAAACTCGAATAGGTCGAATGCAACTTTTTGACCCTCTTTAAGGAACTGAAAGCCGTTCGGTAACCTAATAGGGTCTGGTAGTATTTCGATAAAGTGTACAAAAACATGGTTACCTTCCTGCCCGTCTAGCATTATCCGTCCGTAACCTTTATCTTCTTTGTACCATTTGACAATACCCCATCTTCTTTCCGCCACCTAATCACCTCCTCTGTAACTTTATTAAGTAGGATTGAGTTTTTTTCCCCAGCGGTAAAACAATAAAACTTCTGAAGCAACCACTTTTTCATAAACATTCTCCGTTAGCATAGTACTTCGCGGCACAATTCATATTGTGCTCACATCGCGTTGAATTAGTTATCTCAATTGATTTTTTTCGGAAACCCATATACAAAAAGTATCATACCAAGGAACGCAAGGATTGGCACAAAGATATTATCGAAGAAGCTTGTAATGTGAGTTTCAGGTAGGGCATTGAACATATTGGCTTCGTACAACGCTGCAATTTCATGGCTGCGAGCTATCAAAGAGCCTACTCGTTCGATCGCATAGATTACTCCAGCGGAAATTAGAAAGGATGCACCTAGTTTTCTGTATAAGTCGTTGCCCATGAAATATTTGTCTCCTCCTCTATTTTTTATTGAGTACTTCTCTCATCATTCCACTTTACCACATTGTCCCATTTTTTTAGTATAAGAATATCGTTTCATAACCTAATACTCACCTGTTTTAATAATTTTTGTTCGCCATCAAAGACGATATTTTCAATAACATGATGATCGCCGAATTTGGTCGTTAGGCAAGAATGGAAGGCGGATGACTCTTTCCCACAATTATAAATAAGAAGGGCATCATAGAACTGGACTGCTTGTGTATAAAAATTAAAAATCTTATTTTTTTGGTATTGCATTCCTTTTTTATCCAGATGTGGTAAAATATAAAGCGAAAGTATAAGCGGTTTAACTTTGAGGGAGGAGGAGTTCAATGTTTGTCAAAGCCATCCCCTATTGTCATTCCAAAAACTAAAAAGGAAGTGTATTGATGATTACACGAAGCAAAATTATGGCTTTAAGTCTCTGCCTTTGTATGCTACTCGCTTTATTACCTACATCAGGCTTCGCCGAGGCAGAGGTTGAGGAAGAAACTGTGGCAGCTGCTGTACCGAATCCGTGGAAGCAACAAAATATCGGTTCGCCAGCAATAACGGGCAGCGCTTCTTACGATCCGGCTGCTGACCAATTTTCCGTAAGCGGCGCGGGCACGGACATTTGGGGCAAATCAGATCAGTTCAATTATATGTATCAGCCCTGGACGGGAGACGGCGCCATTATTGCCCTTGTCTCTTCTCAGACCAATTTACACGATTTCGCGAAGGCAGGTATCATGATAAGGGAAACGCTGAATGCTGATTCCAAGCATGTCGATTTGCTATTGACACCTTCCAACGGGTTCACCTTCCAGTACCGGACTGAAACGGGCGGAACTTCCCAAAGCGTTAAAATTGCTTCGACGAGCCCCGCCTGGGTAAAGCTAGAACGCAAGGGCAACGTCATCAAAGGATATGTATCCAATAACGGTTTGAACTGGGGCGATTTGGGCAACTTGACTCTAAACATGAATGCTTCGTTGTATGTAGGATTGGCCGTCACCAGCCATAATGTATCCAGTTTAAGCACGGCCACCTTTGACAAGGTGAAAGTAAACGCCACCGGAGATGTATTCCCGCCTACCGAACCGACAAACTTGCAAGCAAACAGTGTAACGGATACAACGGCTAAAATATCCTGGACCGCATCGCTGGAT
>DOJM01000403.1:0-265 GCA_003529225.1 Paenibacillus sp. | reverse complement strand
AGGCCAAAGATGCGGCAGGGAATATTTCCAATGCCAGCAGTCCTCTAACAGTGAAAACAACAACCCAAACCGATACGCAGGCCCCAACTGCCCCGACAGCACTCATAAGCTCAAGCAAAACATCTTCGTCAGTCAATTTGGCCTGGACGGCATCGACAGATAACGTAAGCGTCTATGAGTACGACATTTATAGAAATGGCACATTAGCCGGTAGCACGCCTGCGACATCCTTCAATGTAACAGGGCTTACGGCAAATACCACGTA
>DOJM01000580.1:4281-5413 GCA_003529225.1 Paenibacillus sp. | reverse complement strand
GCGGCTGCTCCACCATATTCCAAGAATCAACGAACAATAATATGACGAGTGCTGCCAGACCAGGTTTAATCATCGGAATAATAATCTTGTAGAAAATCAGAAAATGTCCAGCACCATCCATTTTGCTTGCTTCGATATACGCATACGGTATATCTAGCATGAACTGTCTGAGCATAAACACACCAAAAGCTGCGAAAATTCCAGGCAATATAATTGCATATGAACTATTTAATATTCCTAGCTTATCCGCCATAATATAGTTCGGTACTAGNNAAGCATCGTTAGGACATAAATAAGAAACAAAGGATCTCGTCCCCGGAATTTCAGCTTCGAGAAAGCATAGGCAGCGAGTGCTGCTACCAATGTTTGTCCTGCAATGATGGGTACAACCATAAATACTGAGTTCCAGAACATCGTCAGATATTTAGGGTTGTCTAGGAGAACCTTAGCATACTGGTCCAAGGACACTTGATCCGGCAGCAATTTTAAATTCACAAAAGGATCTTCTCTCCCTTCAATCACCTCATTCATCTGCCCGATAGGTCCATAATTGATCTCAATTTCTTTCTCTGTCATAAGCGAATTTGTGAATGTGATCACAATCGGGAATAATAACATTACTGCAATAACAGCCATGACGAGTGTTAATGCCCCTTTTCGCAACACTTTGACAACTGGCACAACCTTTTCACCCCTATTCCATGAATTGTCTATGCCTCCGTTCAAATGCAAACAATCCCAACACGATCAATAAAATACAAATAAACATCAAGGTCGCCGCGGCAGTCAGCTTCTGAACATCGAGCGACATGAACATATTGTTCATAAAATGCTGTAGCATGTAAATACTGTCGTGCGGATAATCACCTGCGATCAAATACGTTTCTCGAAACACTTTGAATGAATTAATGATCGACATGATGACCACAAAAAACATCGAAGAGGTTAGATAGACAAGCGTAATACTGCGAAACTGCCGTAATCGTCCAGCACCTTCAATTTGAGCTGTTTCATAATAATCCTTTGGAATTTGCTGCAATCCCGCCAAGAATAAGATCACGTTATAACCGATGTTCTTCCATAAATAAACAACAATGATTACATTTCTAGCTGCATCCGTCTTCATCCAATC
>DOJM01000580.1:0-4267 GCA_003529225.1 Paenibacillus sp. | reverse complement strand
CAGCCAATTCCGAAAATATGTATTTTTATTCAATAACATCGCTAATCCTAACGAGAGTACAAGCATAAGTGGAACACTTATCGCGCTAAAATAAAATGTATTGGATGCTGCTTTACGGAAGGAACCGCTCTCTAACAGCTCCCGGTAATTATCAAACCCTACAAAATGGCCATCTATCGTGCTGTCCATAAAAGAATAGAATACTCCCATAACAAACGGTATAAGGTAGAACATCGCGAATCCGATACCGCTTGGTGCCAGGAACATCATTGCCGCTGAGACATCCTTTCGAAGCCATTTCCTGATCGTTGGATTTATCATCCTTACAGTAACCTCCTTCATGTACATAGAATAAGAAAAACTATTTAAAAAGAAGTGCGGTATATATTAAGTATTTCTTAAATTTCTAAGAATGAAGAGTGTGAAATCACAAAAAACCGTTGATAGAATTATCAACGGCTAATGAATTAATATAAAATTTAATCTTTTATGGAATGATACATTGCTTTCTAATGCTTCGAGTACAACTCCACGGCCTGCGTATCCATAATTGGATTTATATATTTCTCTAGCGTTATAGTCAATGGCTGAGGATAGTTCTTCGCTTCTGCTCCAAATATATATATAAACTCGTCCACGCCTGCCCCATCCTGTGCCCTCATAAATCCGCCAAAATTTAATACCGCGCTCCTATTTGTAGTATATCCAGACTGATGCACTTTTCCTTCTCCGTCCGTGAAGGTTTCAGACGTACGGGTATAGTAGTTCAAATATTGAGCATTCTCAAGCTTATGTCTTAAGAGGATCGTTCCCTCCATTGCATCATTCTCTGGAGTTGGCGTGACTAACTCAAGTCCACTTCCGGGCGCTTCAATAAGCTGATACTTGTTAAGATCGACGACAATTTTCATTTGATCCTTTTCGACTGCCGAAATTCCGAATGCTTTCAACGAGACGCTGTCTGGCTTACTCTCTACAATCTTTTTACTATTTTTAAACACCAGCGTAGTCTTGGCATCGTCCGAGTAGACTTCAGAGTTATCAGCAGTGATAAGTGTGGGATAATAAGACTTCTCTTCAGTGCCTTCATGCTTACTGATTAGAACTGGGTTGATCAATTGAAAAATCCGTTTATCATTGTTTTGATCATACTCCAGATCCACATAGGTGCTTAGCGGAGTATACTGGACTCCAGTGACTTTAATCTTTTGTCCATCCACGTTCAGCGTTCCTTCTGTATCCAGAATCCGTTCCTGTGCTTTGAGCATGTCAGGGTCAAGCTCGAAAGCAACATCTAGCGAAGTTCGGTACTTATTACTACTGGATAGAAGCGCCTTATCTGAAGTTTCAGTAAGAATAATATTATAGTTTACTTGCTTTGGATATTTAACCGCTGGTGAAAGATTATTGGAGTATATAAAATCCATAGACTGTCCAGGTTGAATTCGGCTTTCACTAGCGAGCATACTTAATGATGCGCCTTTGTGAAGAGGCGACTCCTTTATTCCTTCAAATTGAAGCTCAAAATCCGCGTGTATAACTACTTCGTCCGTATTGTTCTGAACACTGTATAAAACATAAACTTTCCGTCCATCTGTAACGGCACCTGTCACATCTATCCGGTAACCCTTGTTTTCCGCACTTTGACCGACCGGCACAACGAGATTCTGNNCAGTGCAGGCTCTAACCTTGAGAACGAGCGATAAGCTTTGAAATTATCCGTGTTTTTAGTGCTTGCCGATTGTACTGCAGGTTGTGCCACCTTATTCGGTAATCCGATTGTTGAATATGTAAACAGTAACGCAACCGCTGCAGCTGCAACCACACCCATTCCTGTAGTATAAATGCGCCGTTTCTCTTGCTTTTTCCCTTTTGCAATTCCTTTTCTCATGGCGTTGTAAATTTTCATCTCCTGTATTGCTTCGACATTTTGTTGCACTTCATCGATGTTCTTATGTAGAATACGTTCTTCTTTTTCTGTCATTCCGTTCACCTCCAATATTGCTATAAATAGCTCCGAAGCTGTTTGAGTCCCTCTCGAAGCCAAGTCTTAATGGTACCTTCTGGTCTTTTTAGTACTTTAGCAATTTCGATTGTGGTCATGTCATGGTAGTATTTAAGCGTTACGACATGCCGGTATTTAGGTTTTATCCGATTCATCGCACGCTCCAGGTCAATTCGGTCATTACTCTTCATTTCCTGTGCCGCTTCCTCCACCATCTTTTCCGCTACAATCACACGTTTTTTGCGCCGTAGCTCATCCATACAGCAATTAATCGTTATTCGAATCAGCCAGGGTGTGAAGGACTGTTCGTCCTTTAATTTTTTGCGTTTCATCCATGCCCTGCATGACGCTTCTTGGATCACTTCCAGCGTGTCTGCCTCTGTTCGCAGATAACTGTAGGCAATAGCGTACATTTTTCGATGCTCCACATACAAACGACTAAAAAAAGCTTCTTCATCCATTTGTGCAAAATCTACCATTCTGACTTCATCCATTGTGTTTTCCACCTTCCACCACCCCCTCTTTCTTATATCAGGAAAATGCATCCACATCATATATCTATAAGTAAGACGGAGTTGTACGTAAAAACGATTGATTTTTTTCAAATTCATTTCATATGTAGTAAAATAGTAACGTTAAGAGAACCTTTAAAGCATTTTGTGAAAAGAGGTGGATCGGTGCTAAAAGCTGACAGACAGGCGTATATCCTAAAAAAAGTAGAGACCGAAGGCCGCGTCGTTGTCCAAGAATTAACACAGGAATTAAATGTAACAGAAGATACCATTCGAAAAGACTTACAAAGCCTGTCGAAGCTGGGACTTCTCAAACGAATTCATGGTGGAGCTCATAGCCTTATTAGTGACATGAAAGATTTCAATTCACGTGTAGAATTTAATAGCCAGACCAAAGCTGACTTAGCTAAAAGAGCTTGCACGCTTATTGAGAATGCAAAGGTTATTTTTATTGATGGCGGGTCCACAAATTTAAAAGTAGCTGAGAACATCCCTGAGCATTTTGATGGAAGAATTATTACGAATTCCCCCTCAATTGCGTTATCGCTATGCCGGTTGTCCAAAGTTAGTATAACCTTGTTAGGTGGCGACCTCGATAAAAAAAACCAAGTGTTATTCGGAGCCGCAACGCTTAGAGCGATACAGCAAATCCATTTGGATCTTACAATCCTTGGCGTATCCACGCTGGATTCAAAGGTGGGCATAACAGTCCCCTCTTATGAGGAATCCATAATTAAGAATCAACTTTTTGAACAATCTTCCATGGTTATCGCCATAGCTACGAAAGAAAAGCTGGAGAAAATATCAACCTTTTTTGTAGCAAACGTATCCTCATTGGACTATTTAATCACTGAAAACTCAGTAGATAATAAGACTATTGATACCTATACAAAACTTGGAGTTAACGTGGTTACAATATAGTTCATTTCTTCTGAAGACCAAAAAAAGAACACCATTGAAGATTGTGCTCATCTCTCGTTTATAAAATTCTTGATCGCGTCATACAAATCATGATTCTGCTGCAACTTTACAAGCTTCATAGAGGAAACGCCACAGTCTTTCTATGACCTCGAAAATCTAGTGAGATCCTTCGTACGTGATCTGTTTGCTTCATTAACCCGAAAGTTTGATTGACGTCTCCGCCTAAACCATGAAGAAATATAAAAGGCTCTCCATCATCTTCATAATGAAACCGAATGTGATCGTAGGTAAAGTACGGCACATTATTCCCTCCTTTATAACGGACCAGAAACGTCACTTAGGTAAATCGTATTTCCGGTCTTAACCGATTCTTCCACAGCGAGCATCGCTCTCATCGTAGCAATCCCATCCTCAATTGTTGCACCTACACCTGGCTTATTATGCAGAATAGAATCTGTGAAACCTTCAATCTGCAATCTATAGAAATGGCCATCGGCTCCAAGTGGTCTGTGGTAGCTGTTATCACTAGCTTTGAAGATTTCAACATCACTTGATTTTAATGTCCATGGGTTATAAGTCTTCCCTATCANNATGGTCAAATCCAATTGAGCTACAAAGCCGCTTTCAAACTCCGCAGTAATAAACCAACAATAGGCACCGAACTTTTGCGTATTCCATGCTTTCACACTTACAATATTTCCACCTAGATATCTTGCGGTATCGAACAAATGGCTTCCATGACCTAAAATATAGTAGCGTTCCTTGTTCGCTTTTGGATCTCCAGCAGGTCTCTTTATATTTTTACCGGATTTAATCACTGGCTGAACAT
>DOJM01000323.1:3090-5666 GCA_003529225.1 Paenibacillus sp. | reverse complement strand
CCAGGCACCGGGAAAACAACACTTTTAAAAGAAATAATTGCCGATAATATCGTCAAGCGTGCAGCATTGCTATGTGAATATGAAAAGGCTGATGATGCGTTTGAGAAAAGGTCCTTTGAGCATGGAAAGCCTGAGTATCAGAATGGATATGATAGATATAGCAGAAAATACCATGCATTGAAGGATAAGCGGATAACGGAATTCAATATGCTGGTAGCTTCTTGCAATAATGCTGCTGTGGAAAATATTACAAAAGAGCTCCCTGACGGTGGGGCACTTCTCTCCGGTCTTGAACCTTCAACGAATGANNGGGGTCTGGAAGGCGTAACGGCATTATTTGATGTTTCGAAAACGGAGAGTAAAGAAACCTATAGAGTATTTAGAGAAAAGGAAGAGGGGGGAAGAAAGCAACCTATAGATGAAGAAAAAAGTGATGTTTATTTTTCCTGGTTAGCTCATAAGCTGATGTCTACCAGAGAAGAGTTGGAAGAATCTAACGATGTGAATGAGTGGGGACTTATTTCTGCTCCCATGGGCAAATCATCGAACGTCGGAAATTATTGCTACAATGTTTTAAAAGAGATTATAGATAATTTTTACAAGAAAAAGAACTCGATTCAAAATCGTCAAGAAGGATATGAACATATCAGACAAAAGTTTAAAGATCAGTTAACAAAAGTAGAGGGAATAAAAAAGGATCTTGCTGTTATTAGTCGATTATCGGAATCCTTTCGTGAAAGAGAGCGAAAGAACAAACGGTCGATTGAAAATGTGAATACTGAGATTCAAACGCTTAAAACACAAAAACAAAGATGTCTGCAAAGCATACACACTGATCAAATCGAAGAGGCCAATTCAATTAAAAAGATTGCTGGAATAATGGATCGTGTCGAGGAGAATAGTAATAAAACTCAGCTTGAACAAGGGCATTTACTAGCATTAAAAAAGCATGTTGAGAGAATACAAAATGACATTATCGATAAAGAAGACAATAGGAAGTTTTACGAGATTCTGTTTGGTAGATGGATAAAGACGGAGCGGCTTAGACAAATTCAAAAGCTTAAAGATGAAGTGGAGGAACTGAAACATCAAGTCAAACAGCAACATATCCATATTGAAACGTTGGAAAAAGGAAAGATAAGAGAGGACAAAGAAAGGGGAGAATATGAAAAGAAAATTATACAAATACGGAATGGTATAAATGATAAGGAAAAAGAAATTAATGAGGTTGAAGTAGATATAGCTCAAAGACTTAAGCACAAGGAAGTATTGAAACAACTGATTGTAAAGGACAGACATGAGTTACAAGAGCAGCTTAGCCTACATGAAAAAAACATGGGTGTTATTAATGAAACATTTTGGAATTATTTTGATAGTGATCATATTAAACTAAACACCGAAGCACAACTCATGAATCCTTGGATTACAGAAGAATACAATAGAGAAAGAGAAAAGCTATTCTATCTAGCCCTGCAACTTCATAAAGAATTCGTTCTGTCCTCAAAGGCTTGCAAAGATAACATCAGAAATATCATGATGATGTGGAAGTACAGTGAGAATTCTGATAACGAAGTGTGTGTATACAGCCAATCAGATAGAAATCATTCATTTGTTCNNCTGAATACGTTGTTCTTATTAACTCCAGTATTGTCGACAACTTTTGCTTCCGTGGGGCGCTTCTTAAAAAACATTAGAGAGCAGGGAAGTATGGGCTTGTTAATTATTGATGAAGCAGGACAGGCTTCACCACAAGTTGCCTTAGGTGCTCTGTGGAGAAGCAAAAGAGCAATCGTAGTAGGAGATCCCAAACAGGTCGAGCCGGTTGTTACTGATGATGCAGATGTAATCAAAAAAGTATTTTCAGATAATTTTGTTCTACCCTACTCAAATAAGACTATTTCTGTACAGGAATTTTCTGATCGAATAAACCGTTTCGGGTCCTACATCAAAGATTCCTTTACTGGCGAGGAAAAATGGGTGGGCTGCCCGCTTGTTGTTCATCGTCGTTGTATCAATCCAATGTTTAGTATCTCCAATAGATTGTCCTACGACGGAATGATGAGGAAAAAGACTACAGAAGCGAAAGAAGAGAATGAGGCGAAATTCGTACAAGAGAAAACCTGTTGGATTGATGTCAGCGGTAAAGAAATTGGGAATAAGAATCATTTTGTACACGAGCAGGGGAAAGTAGCGCTTAAAATGATTATTGACAGCTTTAGAAAGTATAATGGCTTACCTGATATGTATGTTATATCGCCATTTACGACCGTTATTAATGGAATGAAAAGNNAACTCAAGCAATATAAGGAATATGTTGAGATATGGGCAGATCAGTATTGCGGTACAGTACATAGATTCCAAGGGAAAGAAGCGAAGGAAGTTATATTTTTGTTAGGATGCGACGATAAGGCAGGTGGCGCAGTGAATTGGGTTAAACCCAATATCGTTAATGTAGCAGCAACAAGAGCAAAATATAGGCTATATATCATTGGTGATTATCAAGTTTGGAAGAAATCCGAGATTTTTAGAACGACCAAGAGTATCATTGATCAAGGTTAAATTAGAACTGGTTCACA
>DOJM01000323.1:0-3052 GCA_003529225.1 Paenibacillus sp. | reverse complement strand
AACTATATGTGGACAAGTAGGAGGGGGTTGAGGTGAAAGAGGATCTTTTGATTAACAAAAAACTTGTTTTTATTTGATTAGTACTATATAGTTCTATCTATGACAAATAAAAAATTGAACATTGGATCTGCTAAATCTAAGAGTTCCAATCCGGTTAACCGGACCAAGGCAGTTGAAGTGGCTGCACAGTTATTTCTGCGTCAGGGGTACAGCTACGTTAGTATGGATGAGGTAGTACGGGTTAGCGGAGTATCCAAGTCGAATATTTATTACCATTTTAAAAACAAGGAGGAATTACTTCATGCTGTGGTGCAGTACTGGATCGCCCAGTATGAATCAGATCTTTACCTGCTGCTCAGTCAGCGTGAACGAGAGGTAACAGAACGCATCTATTCGTTTATGGCGTTACTGTCCGCAGGCATAGAGGGTCGGGATTATGAAGGAAGTTGTCCGTTTATTACACTGTATATGCAGACACCAGCCAGTGCACCGGAAGTAAAAGAAAGCATATCCCGTTTCTTTCGTGAGTTGCAGCCGATGATGGAGAAATTGTTCCAACAGGGGCTAGATGGCGGGGAGTTTCGTAAAGGAATCGAGCCGGGGCCAGCAGCAGCATTATTTATTGCGGCAATGGAAGTATCCCTTGTGCTTGCGGAGACCGCGCGTGATACAGGAATTATTGAACAATCAGCACGTACTTTTTGTCAGATGCTTCGGTAAACGAAGCTGTTTTTTTGAATATAATTAGTACTTCATAGTACTATAAGGGGCGGATACACAATGAATGTTCATACTACTCGTGAAACAAATACGGAGCACACTAGGGACATAAAGCAGGTTATTAACAAGAGGGCAATTGAACCAGCAATCATTTTCATGACAGGCAGTACAGGCTTTATCGGTAAGGAAACAGTAAAACAACTCGCGGCTGGGGACACAAAATTGTTGTTGCTTGTTCGTTCCGAACCAAGAGCCAGAGTTGTGCTGCAAGCTTACGGAGTGAAGAACTTCGACCGAATTACATTTATCCACGGCGATTTGTCCAAACCAGGTCTCGGCCTTGTATTGACTGATCGGCAGCTTGTTCTCGAAGCAGACGTCATCATTCATGCTGGCGGCACGATGGATGTTACTCTGGAGCGTAAAGAAGCAGAACAGATTTTTATGAACGGCGCGAAGGAAGTGGCGGAACTGGCTGGCGAGATCCATCGTACACGCGGACTGAGACACTTTATCCATGTTGTTGGATTTATGAGCCCGTATGGACAACGGGACGAAAAGGGGGAATACATTCAGGTCAACAAACTAGAAAATCATGAAAGTGCATATGAAGAAATGAAATTTCACGCTGATCTGTATATCCGTGAACATGCAGAGGCGAATCAGTATCCGTTGTCTGTTGTCAATCCAAGTACAGTCGTGGGACCGCGACCCACTGGTGAAACCGAGCAAACGGGTGGTATCGGACTGCTCATTCAGGCGATTCAGAAACGATTCATGCCTGTTGTACCGGGAGGTTCATCGTATTGGTTGCCGCTTGTGGAGAATGATGTGGTTGCAAAGACCCTTGTCTTTTTATCCAAAGAAACAGCTCCAGTGGGAGGAACGTATCCACTTTTGGCGCGCAAAGAAGATAGTCCTAGCATGAAGGAATTACTACATCTTCTGTCACAGCAAATGGATGTTCCAAAGCCCAAATGGGCTGTACCACTGACATGGGTTCAATGGGCGATGAAATCAGGCGGTACGCGGATCAGCGGTGTTCCAGCAGAATCGGTTTCTTTTATTACCAACAGAACATTTCCGGTGGAAGAGACGGAGGCTCTGTTCAAACGTATGGGACAATCCTGGCCTGATATCAGGGAACAGCTTCCATTTGTGACAGCCGACTNNCGGAAATTTGGCTGCACTTGGTTGGGATGGTGAAGGAGAGCCGTGGATCATCGTACATGGTTTGCTTAGTTGTGCCGATGAGATGTTACCTTTGGGAGAACGGCTTCGGGAACTGACAGGAAACCCGGTATGGCTTGTCGATCTGGCCGGATTCGGTCGGTCACCTGTTCATCAGAAGAGTGAAGCGTTTGAAGGCCAGGTGCATGAACTACTCACCGCACTTCGCGAGTTGGAAGGCCCGATGAAGCTGATCGGTCACTCTGTTGGGGGCGCAATTGCAGCTACGGCGGCAATCAGGAGCGGACGCACCGATATTCAGCTTGGTTTATTGCAGCCCGCAGGTCATAACTCTAACCAGACAGCTCTGCGTATGGCTTCCCGTATGCCAAGAGGTTTCGTGCGTACCCTTCTGGCCGGGCGATCCGAAGCTGGCTGGAATCGCATGCTTCAATCAAACCGTGACACGGATCACCGTGTAATTAGTAGATTTGCAGAAAAGGTGAGGTCCAGTATGCAATCTCCACGCATTGCGGGTGCGCATACCGATTTGTTACGCTGGATTCATACCGGGAAGGGCAAAGGAGTCCAAGACAAGTTATCGATGGGGACGTGGAGTAAAGCTGATCAGGCGAAGAGCACAGTAGTGGTCTGGGGCAAGGAAGATGAGGATTACCACTATCCTGAGGAAATCGATCCACAGGTTAAATGCGTAGATGTACCCTATGGTCACTATTTTCCGGTATTTCAGCCCCATGAAACGGCTGCGATTCTTGTAGAGTGGTTCAATACCAAGAGATGAGACGAGTTCAGTTCTCTACGGTGCAGGAATCCCGCGAATACTGTCGAAAGGGTCAAGTTCGATTAGGGTGTGTCTTAGAACTCCTAAAGGAGCAGATTTTGCNNNCGTTCCAAGCCAGGAACTTTTTCGCAGGCGTACCGGGGTACGTCAAGAGAAAGTGACGCAGGAGGGGGACGAAAAGGCGATGAAAGATGCCCTTAAGTGAGATTTAAGACACGACCTAATTGATTTGAGAAGTCAATTTCTAAGTAAAGAATTTTGGATATATGTTCTAAATGAACTTAATAATGTAGTTCGAACGGGATATGACTACAGAAGAATTGATACTGAGTTTTTCTCTGTCGTTAAGGGTCTTTTTCG
>DOJM01000576.1:3340-3528 GCA_003529225.1 Paenibacillus sp. | reverse complement strand
GGGAATTGCGAACTATTTGCATACCCGTTTTGCAGTGGATTCTGATCCTGCCAATCAGATTATAGCAACGGTCGGCGGAAGCGAGGCCATTGATCTTGCTCTGCGTGCTTTGATCACGCCGGGAGATGAGATTCTCATACCGGAACCTTGCTATATTTCCTATTCGCCTATAACAGCTATTGGTGGAG
>DOJM01000576.1:3165-3313 GCA_003529225.1 Paenibacillus sp. | reverse complement strand
CGGTTGGAGAGAATAACTTTAAGCTTACGGCAGAAAGCCTGGAAGCGAAGATCACACCACGATCCAAAGTTCTGATTCTGTGTTATCCAAGTAACCCTACGGGAAGCGTGATGACCCGTGAGGATTGGGAGCCGATCGCCAAGGTAGT
>DOJM01000576.1:2000-3060 GCA_003529225.1 Paenibacillus sp. | reverse complement strand
TTTGCGATGACTGGCTGGAGAATGGGTTATGCTTGTGGTCACCCTGATTTAATCTCCGCAATGCTTAAGATTCACCAGTACACTGTGATGTGTGCTCCTTCTATGGGTCAGGTGGCTGCACTTGAGGCACTGACCAATGGGATGGAAGAGAAGGATCGTATGGTTGATTCTTATAACCAACGGCGGAGGCTAATTGTTAAAGGTTTACGTGATGCAGGGCTGGAGTGCCATGAACCACAAGGTGCATTTTATGCTTTTCCAAGCGTGCGCAAAACGGGACTTTCATCTGATCAATTTGCACAACGATTATTGCTTGAATATAAGGTGGCAGCTGTACCTGGAAGTGTCTTTGGTTTAGGTGGTGAAGGTTACTTACGCTGCTCCTATGCTACATCAGTATCTCAACTGAATGAAGCTATAGAACGCATTGGTGCTTTTGTCACACAATTGGAACGAGAGAGAATGGAATAGAGAAAATTGGACTATAGCCTATCCTATAATCCTATGGTATTATTTTACTTTGAGAGTAATTAACCCCTATAATAGAACTAACAAGGATGTATTTTACTCTGAAATTAAGCGTTGCTTTGAAGTTGCTTTTATTACTTTAATGATATTTTGTGGCACGCGCTCAATAATACTTTTAGGAGGGATGATTGTGCTTAGTGCCGATTATTACTTACCTTCCTATGGAGGGCAATGTTTTTCTGGAAATGGGAAACTGTCCCCCAAGGGTGATGCTTCTGCTCGCATACTCTCTCTGGAAGATGAAATTAGAATACTCCGTAGCAAAATGGAGCAGCTTTTTTTACAGGAAAAATCATTCACTTCAGATAATGTGATTGAAATTAGCAGTTTACTGGATCTCAAGATAAATGAATACATGAAGGGGCGTCCAGCTGGGAAATAACGTCGCTACATGCTGTTGAAGAGGACCCTACGGTCCTCTTTTTGTTGTTCCTTTTGAGCTCGCACACATCGAATATTGCAGTCTAATTGGAGGCGAAACTTATTTTTGAAGAAAATGAGGTATGGATGATAAACTCTACTCCTCATTTGC
>DOJM01000576.1:0-1945 GCA_003529225.1 Paenibacillus sp. | reverse complement strand
ATAGGAGGAATAAGCCATGGTGATCTATACACGCACGGGTGATGCGGGTCAAACTTCAGTGATTGGCGGCCGGGTTGGTAAGGACGATGTCCGAGTTGAAGCCTACGGAACGATCGATGAACTGAATTGCTTTGTAGGTCAGGCAAGGAGCCTGATGGAGGACGATCAGTTTGATGATGTACGCGAGCAGTTGCTGGAAATTCAGCATGAGCTATTCGATTGCGGAACTGATCTGGCTTTTATTAAGCTAGGTGATGGTGGTCAATATATGGTAACAAGCGAGATGGCTAAACGGCTGGAGGGCTGGATTGATGATCTTCAAGCAGAGAATCCACCACTAGAAAAATTCATCCTCCCTGGGGGCAGTCCGTTAGCTTCGGTTCTACATGTGTGCCGTACGGTTTGCCGCCGGGCGGAACGTCGGGCAGTTACACTTGGACGAAATGCAGACATTAACCCGGAAGCGGTTATTTATTTGAACCGGTTATCCGATTATTTCTTTGCACTGGCTAGGACGGCTAATACACGGGCAGGGATTACTGATGTAGAATATATTCGCAGTAAAAAGGTGTTCCGAGACTAATATGACAAGCTATTATTCACCTATTACTTACATTATACCGCCAGAAGAGGATGACTGGTTGCTGAAGACGATCCTCCATAAACGGATGGATGTCTCACGCAAGCTACTATCCCGTCTGAAGCAGACGGAGCAAGGCATCACATTAAATGGAGAGCGTGTTTATATCAGCGTACATGTTAAGGCAGGCGATATGGTACAGATTCGCATGGAAACGGAGACTTCGGATGATATTTTGCCGCAACCGATTCCCTTTGAAATTCTATTTGAAGATGAGCATCTACTTGTTGTAAACAAGGCAGCAGGGATCATCGTGCATCCCACACATGGACATTACACTGATACGCTGGCTAACGGAGTAGTTCATTATTGGGCGAAAAAAAATGAACGTTTCCGCTTTCGACCTGTCCATCGTCTGGACCAGGAAACCTCCGGTGTGTTAGTCATCGCCAAAAATCCATATAGCCATCAGCATATTTCTGAGCAGATGATTGCGGGTACAGTGGACAAACGTTACGCTGCTTTTGTTCATGGGGCTCCTGTGGAGCCTTTCGGCGATATCGACGGACCTATTGACCGTGATCCTGAGGAGCCACATCGGCGTATCGTGACACCGGATGGGTATCCTTCTTTGACTCGGTATGAGGTTAAAACCGTATTCGCACAAGGTTCAAAAGTTGAACTGAAGCTGGAGAGTGGTCGTACCCATCAGATTCGTGTTCATATGACCTCTATCGGCTGCCCTTTGATTGGTGACAGCATGTATCGTCATGAGCTGTATAATCTACCGGAACTAACTTCTGCACAGAGCGAACAACTAGAATCAGTTGCATCGTTAGATGCTTCGATCCCACGTCAGGCACTGCACGCGGTGCGTCTGACGTTCAAGCATCCGGTGCTGCTGCAGGAAATGATATTTGAAGCTCCTTTGCCGACTGATATGGCGGTCTTGGAGAATGTATTGGAACAGGGCCCGAAAGCGAATTTGAGGTAAAAATTATCTTAGTGATATTAGCGAGAGGGCGAATTGGTTCTGGAGAAACGGAGTGTTCGCCTCTATCCTCGGATTTCATTTGCAAAAAGCGGACTAATCAAGAAACTTGAGGATAACAGCGATCGGAAGAATAATTCGCCAGCGCAGCGCACTCATCACTACCATTAAAGGAGCACAACATGAGCAAACTAAAAGTATATCAATATCCAAAATGCAGTACCTGCCGCAGCGCAGTAAAATGGCTACAAGCTCAAGGTCATGAGCTAGAGCTTCAGCACATCGCAGAACAGCCGCCCACCGTTGAGGAGCTGCGTGAATTGCTGGCCAATAGCGGACTTGAACTGAAAAAGTTTTTTAATACAAGTGGTGAA
>DOJM01000138.1:17720-18001 GCA_003529225.1 Paenibacillus sp. | reverse complement strand
AGGACGCGGGAGACTGTTTTCAGAAACTGGAAGACCTGTTAACCCGGAAACAAGTTCAGCAGATGGATCTGCAGTAGGCGATGGTTGGATCGTTTCAATAGGTGCAGGATCTGCTGTAGGTTGCTGTGTCGGGGTAATTACATTATTTGCACTCTCTGTTCCGCAAGCGGAGAGCAATAGGGTACTTAGTACAAGGGCAGATAATAGACGGGAAGAAGAGCAATTTACTTTCATAAGCTTTTAGTTCCTCCTAAACGTTTTATGTATCTTAACTGGTTTCT
>DOJM01000138.1:5944-17630 GCA_003529225.1 Paenibacillus sp. | reverse complement strand
TGAAACTTTTACTTTCTTATATTTTAAAAAAGGGCACAGCCGATCTTCGGCTGCACCCTGCGTGTATCTTATTCATTTAGTCTAGCTTCCAGCAATTGAGGCTTAATGTCCCATATTGATACGCTTGAAATATCCGCTCTGCCTTCCTGCTGCCGTCCGCTGTTCCCATCGCATAAAAGAGAGGTGCGAAATGCTCTCTTCCGTAAGATGGAACCGCATCATGAACATGCGGAGCTTTTTTCTCATAAGCAAACAGTGAAGGTACATCCCAAGATTCTAACCCCTTGGCAATCCACGCATCGAATTCAAGCGCCCACTCTTCAGGCTGATCACTTTCATTAAGCATCCGCAAATTGTGAACAAGTCCACCGCTTCCTATCAGCAGTATGCCTTCGTCACGCAGAGGGGCTAACATCCGCCCGATATTGTACTGTTCCTTGGGAGAACGTAGTGAATCGACGGATAAAGCGACTACCGGAATATCAGCTTTCGGAAACATTTTTTTCAGTATTACCCAGACTCCGTGATCGAGTCCTCGCCCCAGAACGGGCTGATGTGAAAGATTGTTACCCTTAAAGAGCTCGGAAATCCGCTTGGTTAGAGCCGGATCGCCTGGGGCTGGATAGGTCAGCGTATACATTTCTTCAGGAAATCCGTAGAAGTCATGTTGTGTTTCGTGCTTCTCATCAATAGTGAGTAGCTGTTCTGGGCTATCCCAGTGCGCTGAGAATACTACTATACCCCGTGGTGCTTCTAGTTCTTGACCAAGCCGCTCCAGAAAACGGGTATACTCGTTATCCTCCAGTGCGAGGAGCGGAGAACCGTGCGCGATAAAAAATGACGGTAATTTCATAGGATGCCAACCTCCATAACCCAGTATATGGTGTGCATCTTTATTTTACCGCTAATTTCAAGTTATTGCGAGTAAAGTCCATCACCTATATCATCCAATTTTGCCACTCTGTCTGCACATGCTCCTGCTCGTTCATCCACTCTCTTGTCCGCTTAANNAAGCAGTTGCTGCTGTGCTGGCCCAGAAGAAAAGGTATGATCACCTTGAAAAATGATCTCTTTATCGCATCGTCCCTCAGGACGTGTCCAGAATAATTTCTGATAAAGGAATGCATAATCCACAGGGATGACATCGTCAGACGTACCATGAATGACGAGCACATCACCGCTGAATTTACTAGCCTCTTGGAAAGGCTGGAAGGCCGCCAAAGAATTGAAATATACCGGTGTGAACGAGTAGCCCACGTAATCCGCTGATCCATTCTTCACCGATCGATCATACGCCTCCCGCCCTACAATCTTCACAATATCATTGAAGGGGTAACCCACGGAGGCCCACAACACGAGATTCTTCACGCGGCGATCACGAATACTTGTCAGAAGTGCAACCGCCCCACCCAGACTGTGGCCAATAAGCGTCACACGCTGTGGATCCACATCGGCAGAGCTAATTCCGTAATCGAGCACCGCTCTAGTCTGAGCGATCATCGACTCCATATCCTCCCCGCCGTAATTACCGCTGCTCTCGCCGCAACCCGCATAATCAAATCGAATGACCATATACCCATCTTGCGCCAGCTCACGAGCTGCTTTGACAAAGATCCGATCGACTCCAATCCGGTTACCTACAAATCCATGGCAGATTACAGCTAATGGCAATCTGTCCTTGCAACGTGTGGAAGTTCCCTTCTCTTTACTCGGATAATGGATACTCGCTGTCAATTCTTCGCCGTTATGCCGGATTACAATATTCCGTTCCATTGCCGTGACCTCCTATATTTAATCATTATTTTAATTTATTAGAATTCCGATTAACTTAGTGTGAATTATATTCTTATTATAAAGATTTCGTTCCTATTGTCAACAGAAACGGGACAGATCTTAATAATTTGCAAGAGCAATTTCGGAGTATAAACCGGAACGTCAAACAGCCAGTCTCCAAAATAATGGAGACTGGCTGTTTTTCAATCTCATTATAAGCTTCCAGGGCCGTCAATCAATCATAGCTGTCATTAAACATTTCATGGGTTTCTTGACTGCCTTCCCAATCCTTAAGCTCGCCCTCTGTTGCTGGCTCTTCCGTGGAATTCCACATACTGAATCCATCAGAGCCGCCCCAATCCCCCATTGANNGTCCTGTTCTTTCTTGTTCTCATGTTCCATAAAGCTCCCAACCTTTCCCAAAGCTATCTTGATCACGCAACAACATTATCAGTGTTCACTCTTATAAAAGGATTATGCATAGGAAAATAGAAATGCTTGTCCTTGCGCAGACCTATCAGGCAAACGTATACTCTAGGTTAAAGACTATTCCGATTAATACTACTGGAGGTTTACTTCCCTATTATGAAAGTGAAAGATATGATTAAGGAGAATAACGCCCTGCGCGAGCAGATGACGCCTTTCAATCGTTCCTATTTTGAAGATATGATCCTAACGATGCGGGCCAGTAGGGTAGAAGCTCTCCGTGCGGAAGAACTTTTACTGGATGCAGCCAAGCTGCTTCTGAAAGAACAAAAAAAAGGTAAAAACGCTAAACAGGTGTTTGGCGAGAATCCGGATGATTATTTTAAAGAGATCATGGACAGCGTTCCCACACGCCCAGCGCGCAGCAAATGGAACTATTACTTGATGATTCCCAGCGCGGCTCTAACCTGTTTGTTCGGGGTCTTAGCTATAGGCGGACTCTTCTTGCAATGGACTAACGGTTCACCCGGGATGTTCGGACAGATTAGCCTCTTCACACTCTTCGCAGTGGGGGCAGGTTCCATTATCTTGATCGAACTTATTATGAAATGGTTAACCTCCTTGTCTGAGGGGGATGCACCTAAAGCCAAACCCTTTGATATCAAGGGCCTTGGCGTCTATATCGGAATCGCCGTAGTTGCCGTATTCATTGGCTTGTACCTCGACCGATTGTTTCCGGTCATCACATTATCCCCGTGGGTAAGCTTAATTGTTTCCCTGATGGGGGCAATTGGACTAAAGCTTATATTTTTCAAAAAATAGTAGTCATACTCCACCCGCACTCCATCCGATAGAAAGGGGGATCTTTCATGAATAAGAAGCAATATATTCTCTATTCTGTTCTAGCAGTAACACTCGGACTAAGCGCAATACCTATAGGAACGATTCAAGCTGAAGGCGCTGTCAGCTCTCCTGTGGGAGGCACTAAGGCAAATCCTATGACAGCAAACAATAATCATGCGGAGGCTATCTATAAAGCTGCATTGCCGCTGTTGTCTTCCTCTAACAAGTTACCCGAAGCTATTAAATATTTGAACGCCAATATGTATGCGGTAGGTTCGTACCGTGCCACGATAATGACCCTGAAGCTTGAGAATTTGCACAAGGCGGCGCTTCCGGCGTGGGAGAGCAAATTCAGTGCCAGCAATGTCCAGCGGAAGCTCACCACCATCTATAAGGCTGGCGCTAGTATGAAGACCCTTGCTAATGCCACAGAAGATCTCANNTGGATATAAACTGGAGACTGCGGAAGGCACTTTTTTCCCGGTGATCGATTATGAGGCTTACCGTAAATATAAGCTTTATGTCGCTGAAGATATCAGTGCGTATATATCCATTATGGCTACGGAGTCTGGTCTGCCCTCCTCCAAGGATAATGGGCTGGTCATTGGTTGGACCGATGTAGCTGTGCGAGCACTGTCTCAAGAGCAATTTATTCAAAATCATCCGAAATCGAACCGAATTTCAGCCGTGAAATCCTTATATTCTATCTATGTTAACAATACGTTTTACGGCCAGAATAACACGCCCCTTTTCCATTATGACAATCTTGAAATGGACTTGGAGGCGCAGAAAGCCTACTCTAGCATTCTCACCAAGAATAAAGACAACAGCCCATTCCTGCAGAAACTGGATGGCTTCATGAAATTGATGAAGGACAAAGATTATAAATTAACAGATGAAGTCGAACAATACCGTAAGACTGAATTACCTCTCTAGTATGATATTACAAAAGGCCCGTCCCCATTCATTCTGGGACGGGCCTTTCTATGTTCNNAAAGTGATGAAGGAAATTAAATAAGGATGTTAAAGAGATTGGAATCCTTATTGATTTCTACATAATCTACACCCTTCTGCTGCATCCGTTCGATAAGTGGTTCATAAGCTTCAATGGACAATAGCTCTATGCCTACAAGCGCGGGACCATTCTCTTTATCATGCTTCTTGATGTACTCGAAACGGGTAATATCATCCTCTGGACCGAGGATTTCGTCCAAGAACTCACGCAGGGCACCTGCCCGTTGTGGGAAGTTCACCATGAAGTAGTGCTTTAAGCCTTCGTAAATCAGTGACCGCTCTTTGATCTCCTGCATACGGTCAATATCGTTGTTACCCCCACTAATGATACAGACGACCGTCTTCCCGCGGATTTGATCACGGTATTGATCAAGAGCTGCGATAGGTAAGGATCCCGCTGGCTCAACCACTATAGCATTCTCGTTATACAGCTCCAGAATGGTGGTACAAGCCTTGNNGCCACACCAATCAACTTAGTGGATGGACTCACCGTCTTCACATAAGTGGCTATTCCTGCTGCCAGGCCGCCCCCACCAATCGTTACGAACATAAAATCCGCAGGATGGTCCAGATTCTCCATCACTTCCATCGCTATCGTTCCATTCCCCGCAATAATTCTCGGCTCATCGAATGGGTGGATCAACGTCATACCATGGTCTATACAAGCTTGTAGCGCTTCATCATAAGCATCATCGAAGGTATCGCCTTTCAGAATGACCTCAACAAACTCACCGCCGAACCGCCGTACTTGTTTAACCTTCTGGTTAGGTGTTGTGCTTGGCATGTAGACCTTACCCTTGATTCCAAGTGCCTTACAGGAATAGGCTACACCTTGTGCGTGATTTCCTGCACTCGCGCAGACAATACCTTTGGCTCTATCTTCTGCGGATAGACTACGAATCATATTATAAGCCCCGCGGATTTTAAAAGAACGGACAATCTGCAAATCNNTTCGCGCTTCAAATATACATCGCAATCATACTTGGCCGATAGTACGGCGTCACGCTGTAGTGGAGTCCGGATGATGACCTCCCGCAGTACGTGATGAGCCCGTACGATATCTTCCATTCCTACGATTCGGTCTTCCTCTTCTCTCATAACCCTCTCGCCTCACTATCATCTATTCATTCTACTTCTTGTAAACATACTCTCCCAAAGATATTTTTTCAAGCATTGTACGCTGTACGCAATACAATTATTGATGCCAATCTTATACTTTCTTATATTAAAAAAAGACTATAGGAATCCCCCATAGTCTCTTAAAGTTCATGTACGTCCAAGATCTGAATTCTACTAATCCTGTTGCTTCAGCATCCACTTCAGCAGATCAGGCAGGCTTGTCCACAAACGCGAGTGTACAATAACATATTCGATAGCTTCATTAGCGTCGCCCATTCCCACAAAATCCGGAAGATTATGCGGCAATCTTTTGATCCCTAACAAATAATCCGGCACATGCTTGTTCACATTCCGCGCTACACGGTACAACATTTTCAGTTGGGATGTAATCCCATTCTTCTTATATTCTAAGACCATACGGTCGTAAGCTACTGTTGCTGCAGCATCATCCCCGAATTTCTCCAGTACTTGTTCCGTCTCTTTCAGCTTATTGCTGTAGAGGTATGCTGCGGTCAAAAGGTACCGTGCACCTGTGTTATCTTCTGGGTTAAGCGCTAAGATATGCTCAAGCATCTTTGCGGCTTCTTCTGCATTTCCGCTAAACCAGCAGGAGTCAGCGTAGCTTTTGCAGATACGAATGTATGGACGCGTCTCGTGGAGGCCCCAGAAACATCCTATGTTCTCAGCGAAAAAAGCTTCTCCCAGCTCGCGTTCACCTGCATCCACCCCTGCTTTCAGGAATGCACGGGCATCGGTTTCGTTCTCTGCTTCCTCAGCCAAAATGAGGTAAGCATCCGGACTGTCCGGATATACCTCTAACGCGGCTTCAGCTAACTGTATCCGGCGGTTGGATGAATTGGTTTGCATAGCCTTTTGTAACAGTGCCCGCTCCTGATCCTTCGGACTGCCTGAGATATTCAGCAAAAGTAATTCTTCTTCCGCACCACCCATGCCGTATTCCTCAATGTAATTGAGCATCTCTTTGACTTTTCTAGAGATGGTAGGCCTAGTAACCTCATGTTTGGTAGCAAGATCCGCTTGTGTTAGGGAGAAGCCATATTCTTCAGACAAAATAAATTCGATCGCCGCACAGAAAGAGCCCATTTTCTTCACAGCAGGCTTAGTCTTACGGGAATAACCATTCCACAGAACTAGAGCTTCCCAAATAAGCTCTCTATCATAGCTTTCTCTCATGCTCTCAATAAGATGCAGCGCCAGTTGTTCATGTGCTGGATGCTCCCAATTCAGATCACGTGACACTTTTTTTCTGAGCGTAGCAAGAGTAAGCTTCACTTCAGGTTGTGCTACGGGTTCCTGTTTCTCAGCCACAGTCTCACTAGCTGCCGCTTCTTCCTTGTTTACAAGTTGCATGATGGACTCTACTGCAGAAGTTTCTTTACCAAGGCAGCATTTCTTATATTTTTTCCCGCTTCCGCAAGGACACAAGTCATTTCTTCCAATCTTACTCAAAACGAATTCCTCCTTAAATCTGTGAGTAGCCATTCGCCATAAGCGTATCGCTAGTATGCACTATAAGTATCATCATTTCCAGGCACGAGGCATCCTTTATAAGGTTACTGCACAAAGTCTGAAGGACTCCGATTTAAAAGGGCCTTCCCATGATCGGAAAGGCCCTTATCTGTATATATCCGCACATTTTCCCCCGTACGTGTAGTATTATAGCACTTCTTCTATCACTTGTCAGTCCTTTTTTAGGACTTAAAGCGCAAAGAAATGCTAGATACAGTTCTTTATCCTTATAACAAAGCTTTCATAGCGATGTCGCTGCGGCTTTGTTTTCCGGAAAAAGAAATTCCTTCGGCCCTAACGTAAGCTGCAGCACGAGCTTCAGCAATCGTAGCACCTAGGCCTACCACGCCTAGCACCCGACCACCATTCGTCACCCAGCTTCCGTCTTCACCACGCGCCGTACCAGCATGGAAGATCAGCCCTCCTTGGCTGTCTTCAAGACCTTCAATCGGTACACCCTTTGGATAAGGGCCTGGATATCCCCCCGAAGCGAGAACTACGCATACAGCCGCTTCGTCGCTCCATTCAATGTCGATATCTGCAAGCCTACCCTCTGTGACCGCCAGAAAGATTTCTAGCAAGTCGCTCTTGAGTCTAGGCAACACGACCTGAGTCTCAGGATCACCGAAACGAGCATTAAACTCAATCGTCTTTGGTTTCCCCTCTGGAGAAATCATCAGTCCCGCAAATAGTACACCGCTAAAGGGACGACCCTCATCGACCATGGCTTTTGCTGTCGGCTTAATGATGGTCTCGATCGCTTCTTGGATAATAGCCTCATCAATATGTGGCAAAGGCGAATAGGTACCCATTCCGCCGGTATTAGGCCCTTTATCCCCATCAAATATGGGCTTATGATCCTGGGCAGCAGCCATAGGACGTACCGTCTCTCCATCGACAAAAGCCAGAATCGACATTTCCTGTCCAGCTAGAAATTCCTCAATAACAACCTGAGCGCCTGCCTCACCGAATACCTTAGTGACCATAATATCAGCGAGCGCTTGCTCTGCTTCATCCAACGAATAAGCAACCGTCACGCCTTTTCCTGCAGCCAGACCATCTGCCTTGATTACGATCGGTAGCGGCTGTTCCCGCAAATAAGCTAGCGCAGCTTCATAGTCGTCGAACTTCTCATAGGCTGCTGTCGGAATATTATATTTATGCAAAAGATCCTTCATAAAGGTTTTGCTGCCTTCGATCTCCGCCGCATTCTTGCGTGGACCAAACACAGGAATATCCTGCGCTTCAAAAGCGTCCACAATCCCAGCAGCGAGCGGATCATCTGGTCCGATTACAACAAGTCCTACTTCCTTCTCTTTTGCAAAAGCCGTGAGGCGATCGAACTGAAATACTCCGATCGGCACACATTCGGCTAACTGCGCAATCCCGGCGTTGCCGGGTGCACAATAGATTTTACCTGCCTTGGGGCTTTGGGATAGACTCCAAATCATCGCATGTTCCCGGCCGCCGCCGCCAACCACTAAAATATCCATCCGAATGTGATCCTCCCAGTGCTCTAGTGTTTGAAATGACGGACGCCTGTGAAGACCATAGCAATACCATACTCATTAGCGACCTTAATCGATTCTTCGTCTTTAATAGAGCCGCCTGGCTGAATCGCTGCAGTGATTCCTGCTTTTGCTGCCATTTCAAGCGTATCGCCCATTGGGAAGAACGCGTCGGAAGCGAGTACGGCTCCCTTAGATTTTTCACCTGCTTGTTCGATTGCAATTTTAGCTGCACCGACACGGTTCATTTGTCCTGCACCTACGCCAACAGTCATATCATCAGCAGCCAGTACAATCGCATTAGACTTCACATGCTTAACTACTTTCCATCCGAACAACAGCTGTTTCAATTCTTCTTCTGTTGGTTTACGGTCCGTAACGACTTGTAGATCATCTGGGTTCACAGAGTGCANNTCGATGGAGGTTACTACAAAGCTGCTCTTACGCGCACTAGCCGTGCTGAGATTGCCGATTTTGAGCAGACGCAGGTTCTTTTTCTTCGTAAGGATTTCCAGTGCTTCTTCCGTAAAGCCTGACGCCAATACGATTTCGAGGAAAATATCTTTCAGCAGATTAGCAGTGTCCGCGTCGATAATCCGGTTAGCGGCTACAATTCCGCCAAAGATAGAGGTTGGGTCTGCGTTGTAAGCTTTTTGATAAGCTTCGTATACACTTTCACCCACACCTACACCACAAGGGTTCATATGTTTAACCGCTACGACAGCAGGCTCTTCAAATTCTTTCACAATTTGCAGTGCTGCGTTAGCGTCGTTGATATTGTTGTAAGATAACTCTTTGCCGTGCAATTGCTCAGCCGCAGTGAGTGTATCCAGTGCCGCCAATGGCTTGCGATAGAAAGCCGCTTTTTGATGCGGATTCTCGCCATAACGCAGATCCTGAATTTTCTCATAAGTCACGGTGTAGCGCTCTGGTAGAGGCTCGCCAGTAACGTNAGCCAGATAATCGGAACTCAAGGCATCGTAAGCCGCCGTATGACGGAACACTTTTGCCGCAAGACGTTTGCGTGTTTCGAGCGTTGTATCTCCACCTGCGCGAACCTCTTCAAGTACAGTAGCGTAATCATTAGCATCCACCACTACACTTACAAAAGCATGGTTCTTCGCTGCAGAACGAAGCATCGTAGGTCCGCCAATATCGATATTCTCGATGGCTTCCTCGTAGGATACGTCAGGTTTTGCGATCGTTTCCGCGAATGGATACAGATTCACAACCACCAGATCGATATAGTCCAGACCAAGCTCCTTCATTTGACGCGTGTGCTCCTCGTTATCACGAACCGCAAGCAATCCGCTGTGTACAGCAGGGTGCAAGGTTTTGACACGTCCGTCCATGATTTCCGGGAATCCTGTCACANNCATCGGAAATCCCGATGACTGGAACACCTTCTTTAGCCAAAAGCGTGCTTGTTCCACCTGTAGAGATAATTTCTACGCCTAATGCAGACAACTCGCGGCAAAAATCCACGATACCTTGTTTATCCGATACGCTGACTAGCGCTCTTTTGATACTCACTTTGAATAGTCCTCCTTCAGGTTGTACGTGCGATTTAATACAAGAAGTAACGGCTATGCCGTCCTTTTTGGGACGGTTTCCGTTTCTTCGAGAAATATAAGACATAAAGNNACTTATACTTTCTTATATTTTGAAGAAAACCCACAACGCGACACATAACGCCGCTTATGCAATATTTCCCGAGAAATACCCTGAAACATCTCGGTCTGTCACCAAATGTCGATCCAAAACTTCGAATGGCTGCGGTGCAGCTTACTTTTCGCGGATAATCGTCTTTCTTCCACTCAGTTCCACTTTCCCGCTGGCAAAAGCACCAACCACTTCGGGGTACAGCTCATACTCAACCTTATGAATACGTTCTGCCAATGAATCCGCCGTGTCGTTATCCTGCAGGGCTACGCTGCGCTGAGCAATAACAGGCCCGGTATCCATACCACCATCGACAAAATGCACAGTAACACCCGTCAACTTCACGCCATAATCCAGCGCTTGTCCGATTGCATCTTTTCCTGCAAAAGCAGGCAGCAGCGATGGATGAATGTTAATAATTCGTCCAGCATACGGCGTTAAAAGCACTGGCGTAATAAGACGCATGTAGCCTGCCAGCACAACCAGCCCGATTTCCCGCCGCTGAAGCTCTGCTACAATCTCTGCTTCGTAGAGTTCACGGCTGGCGAAGTCTTTTGGCCGCAGCAAGAGGGCGGGAATGCCCGCATCCTCCGCTCGCTTAGCTACAGGTGCCTCTGGCTTGTCGGATACAAGCAACTCAATAGTGCCCTCACCAAGCAAGCCTGCTCTCTGTGCATCGATCAGTGCAGCAAAATTACTGCCTTGCCCAGAAGCAAAAACAGCGATTCGACTCCATTGCATCACACTTCAGCTCCAGTAAAGGTTACTTTGCGTTCCCCTTCTGTCACTTTACCAATGATATAAGCCTCTTCTCCGCTCGCTTTGAGCAGTTCAATAGCACGTTCTCCATCAGCAGCACTTACTACCAGAACAAGTCCAATTCCCATATTAAAAGTAGTAAACATATCACGGTTGCTCACGTTTCCTTTGTTCTGCATCAATCCGAAGATCGGCAGAATCGGCCACGATCCGTAATTAATCTCCACATCTACACCATCAGGTAATACGCGGGGGATATTCTCGATGAATCCGCCACCCGTAATATGTGCCATCCCTTTCACCGGAAGCTNNAGCAAAGGCTTCACATAGATCTTAGTTGGTGCAAGAAGTACATCCACAAGCGGAGCTCCAAGCTCCGGAAGCACATCATTCAGGCCATAGCCATCTTCCTCAAGCAAAAGCTTACGCACCAGCGAGAAGCCGTTGCTGTGCACGCCGCTAGAAGCTAAACCAATCACTGTGTCTCCAGCAGCGATGTTAGCGCCTGTTACCAGCTTCGCTTTGTCAGCTACGCCCACAGTGAATCCAGCGATATCGTACTCGCCCTCCGAATACATGCCTGGCATTTCAGCCGTTTCGCCGCCAATCAGTGCACAACCTGCTTGGTGACAGCCCTCTGCGATCCCTGCTACGATCGCTTCGATTTTCTCCGGTACGACTTTGTCGCAAGCCAGATAGTCGAGGAAAAATAGCGGCTCCGCACCTTGCACTACAATGTCGTTTACGCACATAGCTACAGCGTCGATCCCAATCGTGTCATGGCGATCCGCCGCGAACGCGATCTTAAGCTTCGTGCCTACACCATCAGTTCCCGATACGAGCACTGGCTCTTCATATTTATCTTTATTGAGGCCAAACAGCGCTCCGAACCCACCAAGATCCGTCATTACTTCTGGACGGTAAGTACGTTTTACGTGTTTTTTCATGCGTTCTACCGCTTCGTTACCAGCCGTAATATCCACTCCGGCGTTTTTATAAGCTTCCGACACTTGGGACACCTCATCTTTTAATTAGTTTAGAGCGCGTTTGCG
>DOJM01000138.1:763-5897 GCA_003529225.1 Paenibacillus sp. | reverse complement strand
CTACAGTTCCAAACTTCCTCTCCATAACTCCCTCCAACCACCGAGCTCAACCCTACTGCAAGCCGCAGTGCGCGCCTTGCACACGGACCTCAAGACCTCGGTGCATGAGCTGCGCCATGCACCTCCTTTAGCGAAACAAGCGACGAGCTTGGTGAGCCAGTCCCGGCGGCGGATGCAGCCGGGGGGCGGAGCGCCGTAAAGCGTGTCCCGACCGTGCGAAGCACACAGTGACAAAGCGAGATTTGCACCCACACCCTCTTAGAAAGTTATAACCAAACTCTTACCGCCGAGCTTTCGGGTGACCGAAGGGCAGAGCCCTTCGGAATCCACCTTTGCAAGGGGGACTTAGGGGGATGTCAACACGAGCAGCCATCTTTTTCTGCCCCGCCAAAATCAACCTGAGTCGGGTAATCGTTATCGAAGCAGGAAAGGCATAACCCGCCTTTGTAATCATCTTTGTTGTGACCACCAATGGAAGTGATTAAGCCCTCCGGTGACAAGAATGCCAAGGAATCGGCATTAATCTCTTCGCACATTTCCGCAATGGTCTTGTAGGACGCGATGAGATCGCGGCGGTCTGGGGTATCAATGCCGTAGAAACAAGGATTCTTGAAGGGCGGCGATGTAATCCGCACATGTACTTCAACGGCTCCCGCTTCACGAAGCAGATTGACGATCCGCCGTGAAGTTGTGCCGCGCACGATAGAATCATCGATCATGACAACACGTTTGCCATCAACCACACTGCGCACTGCGCTCAGCTTCATTTTCACACCTTGCTCACGCAGCTCTTGGCTCGGCTGGATGAAGGTCCGGCCTGTATACTTGTTCTTGATGAGCCCAAGCTCATAAGGAATGCCCGTCTGCTCCGCAAAACCAATCGCTGCCGAGATACTTGAATCCGGTACACCAGTTACGAGGTCAGCATCTACGAAAGCTTCTAATGCCATTCGGCTGCCCATCCGCTTACGGGCGGTGTGCAGGTTAGCGCCATTCATATCACTGTCTGGGCGAGAGAAGTAAATATACTCCATCGCGCACAGCGCTTTACGTTTCGGCTCGGTAAAATGGTCCTCTAAAAGACCATTTTTATCAAGCACGAGCAGTTCGCCAGGTTCGATATCGCGGACTAACTGTGNNCCGATCCGTCCCATTACAAGCGGACGCAAACCATGGGAATCCGAAGCGACAATTAATTTGTCATTCGTCATGAGCAGAAAAGCAAACCCGCCAACCAGTTGTTTTAGCGCATCCTTAGCCGCTTCAACAAAATCCTTTGGCGAACGCGCAATCAGATGCGCCAGCACTTCTGTATCACTTGTGGTTTGGAAGATCGATCCGCTTTGCTCTAGCTGTTTGCGAATCAACGGTTCATTTACTATGTTACCGTTCGTAGCAATCGCCAAATCGCCGTCACGATATTTGAATACGAGCGGCTGTGCATTGGTTAAGCGGCTGTCTCCGCTGGTGGAATAACGTACATGCCCGATGGACATGTCTCCCACCAGCGAGGCAATTTTGTCCTTGTCGAATACTTCTTTTACTAACCCCATCCCGCGGTGATAGTTGAAATCACGACCATCTGCGACGCAGATGCCCGCACTTTCTTCCCCACGATGCTGTAAGGCGTGCAAGCCGTAATAAGACATGGACGCCGCTTCCGGGTGTCCGAAGACCCCGAAAACGCCGCATTCTTCTTTTAATGTGTCAAAAATATCTCCCGAGCCCGTTCCTTCATTGTAAAAGTCACCAGTCCACAGGATAGGAGTCTCCTGCTCTTTCCCGGTCTTTATTTCATAAGACATGGAATAGCATCCTCCCAAACGAATTTCAATTCTGCTACAGCTTCATCTAATACGGATGCACCGTCCAGATTTACGCGCAGTCTGTCTCCACCTACAGTTCCGATGATTTCCACGGGTACGCCGCTGGCAGCAATCGCTGCTTTCAGCTCTTCCGCACGTTCAGGTGCTGCCGTCAGCACGATACGTGATTGGCTCTCACTGAACAATGCTACATCGGATCTAAGTCCATTAGCAGAAAGTTCAACGTTTGCACCAACGCCACCGCTGATACAGCTCTCTGCAAGTGCTACAGCAAGGCCGCCTTCGGACAAGTCATGTGCCGAACGTACCAGACCGCCGCGAATCGAGTTAAGCACTGTGCTCAGCAGTTTTTTCTCAGTAGCCAAATCCAAAGCTGGAGGACGGCCTTCGGTTACACCATGAACAGCATATTGAAATTCACTACCACCAAGCTCAGCTTTTGTTACGCCTAGCAGAAGGATGGAATCTCCTTCTTGTTTGAATCCTTGAGTCGTAATATGATCCGTATCCGCTACTAAACCAACCATGCCGACAACCGGCGTTGGGTAGATGGATCCCGTCGTATTTTCGTTATAAAGACTGACATTCCCGCCGATAACCGGAGTATCCAGCACACGACAAGCTTCAGCCATACCATCAACCGCACGCTCCATTTGCCAGAACATATCAGGTTTCTCAGGGTTTCCGAAGTTTAGGTTATCAGTAATAGCAAGTGGTTCAGCACCGGAACAAACGATGTTGCGAGCCGCTTCGCTGACTGCAATCTTTCCGCCCACTTCAGGATCAAGATATACGTAACGACCGTTACAGTCCGTGGTCATCGCAAGTCCTTTA
The DNA here is from genome assembly GCA_003529225.1 of Paenibacillus sp. Lineage (GTDB taxonomy): Bacteria > Bacillota > Bacilli > Paenibacillales > Paenibacillaceae > Paenibacillus_AQ > Paenibacillus_AQ pseudetheri. Next base: position 3,237 of record DOJM01000138.1, on the reverse strand, counting down.
CGTGTACCATGAATGGTAACTACGGCCGCATCTGATCCAGGTCGAACAGCCGTACTGGTCCGAACCATATAATCGTATTGGTTGTATACCCATGCTTTACTTGCTACGGTTGGTGATCCAAGCACTGTACGCAGTGCACCGCCCAGATCCGTAACTTCCTCGTAACGAAGCGTATCAACCGATTCATTTTCTACATAATAAGCAGGAACCTCAGATGGTTTGTTATACACTGGGCACTCATCCACGAGCGCTGTTACAGGCATGTCACCAACAACCTCACCGTGATGATACAGCTTCAAGCGACCGTCATCCGTAACTTTACCGACCTTACAGCAGATTACACCCCAGCGGTCAAAAATCTCTTGCGCCTGAGCTTCATCCTTCGGTTCTACTACGAACAACATCCGTTCTTGCGATTCCGAAAGCATCATTTCATAAGGGGTCATGCCATCTTCACGTTGTGGCACCTGATCAAGATACAGCTCCAAACCATTACCAGCTTTACTTGCCATCTCTGCACTTGAGCAGGTAAGTCCAGCCGCACCCATATCCTGAATCCCAATAACGATGCCGCTATCGATCAATTCCAGGCAAGATTCCATTACGAGTTTCTCCATAAATGGATCGCCTACTTGTACAGCTGTACGTTTAGCTTCTGACTCTTCACTTAGTTCCACAGATGCAAAAGTAGCACCATGAATTCCATCACGTCCGGTTGGAGGACCTACGTAGAAGACTGGGTTTCCTACACCTTTAGCGACACCACGCTGGATTTTATCATGATCGATCAGACCGACACACATTGCGTTAACAAGCGGGTTACCGTCATAGCTATCATCGAACATGATTTCGCCGCCCACGGTTGGAATCCCGATACAGTTGCCATAACCTGCAATACCAGACACCACATGCTCGAACAAATATTTCACCCGATCACTTTCCAGCTTGCCGAAACGCAAGGAGTTCAGCAATGCGATAGGTCTTGAGCCCATGGAAAAAATATCACGAATGATGCCGCCTACGCCGGTTGCCGCACCTTGGAAAGGTTCTACCGCAGAGGGGTGGTTATGACTTTCGATTTTGAAGACAACCGCTTGGTTGTCTCCGATATCTACAATCCCTGCACCCTCACCAGGTCCCATCAGGACACGTGGTCCGGTAACTGGGAAACGTTTCAACAATGGCTTCGAGTTCTTGTATGCACAATGTTCGGACCACATTACGCTGAACACGCCGATTTCGGTATAGTTTGGCAAGCGTCCCATAAAAGACTTGATGAGCTCATATTCGCTGTCCGACACACCGAATTGGCTGTAAATTTTCTGCTCTGCGATCTGTTCTGCGGTCGGTTCCTTAACGGATACTTGCTGCGTCGTGACGATCCCTCCAAGTCTTCAGTATAGATGTGAACATCCGTTTGCCATCTTCTGATCCAAGCAAGCTGTTAGCTGCACGCTCAGGGTGAGGCATCATGCCGACTACATTCCCCTGCACATTACTCACACCCGCAATATCAGCAACAGAGCCGTTTGGATTATCGCTATATGTGAACACAATCTGATTGTTCGCTTTAAGCTCTGCTAAAGTCTCTTCATCACAGTAATAGTTGCCTTCGCCGTGAGCGATTGGGATGATGATTTCTTCATCCTTAGCATAGTCAATAGTAAATGGGGTTTCGTTATTAACAACCTTAAGCACTGTATCATGACAACGGAACTTCATGGACATGTTACGACGCAGCGCGCCTGGCAACAAACCAGCCTCAGTAAGAATTTGGAACCCATTGCAAATGCCTAGCACGAATTTACCTTGCTCTGCCGCTTTAGCTACTTCAGCCATAACGGGAGCAAATCTCGAAATCGCGCCGCAACGCAGGTAATCACCATAAGAGAATCCGCCTGGAACCAAAATGCAATCATACGCCGACAAATCTGTCGCTGTATGCCACACATAATCGACTGGTTCGCCGAGACTGTCCTCTACCGCCTTGTAGCAATCAATATCACAGTTGGAACCTGGGAAGACAAGTACAGCAAATTTCATGACGTTTAGTCCTCCAATTCGTAGCGGTAATCCTCGATCACCGTGTTGGCAAGTAGCTTTTCGCACATTTCCTTGAGACGCACTTCTGCTTCAGCACGGTTGTCCGTGTCCAAAGTCAGCTCCATATATTTCCCAATACGCAAACTTTCAACTTCTTGAAAACCTACTGAATGAAGTGCTCCTTGCACCGCTACACCTTGTGGATCGAGAACGCTTTTCTTGATGGTGACATATACCGTCGCTTTTAACATATGCTTGTAGTTCCTCCTAAATTTTTATGTGTATATACTTTCTGAAAGCTGAAACTCTACTTAAAGTAACTCTAGCTTCAAAAACAAAAACATATACTAATTTATTCTGATGAGTAAACACACTATGTTGAGCTATAAAGACTTGCCAGTAAGACGATGATAAATGTCCAGATAACGGCG
>DOJM01000138.1:0-677 GCA_003529225.1 Paenibacillus sp. | reverse complement strand
CAGGCTCTTTATCCATGCTATCAATTTCGATATCAAGAGCATATTTGTCCTTGGCCCAGAAACGTGAAGCATCCGGCGTAAAAATCTCATCAATCAGAATCACCTTGCCGTCCAGCAAGCCGAATTCGAATTTACAATCTGCAAGAATGATTCCCCGCTCAGCACAATACTCTCTGGCAAAAGAGAACAATTGCAAGCTCTTCTCCTGCAGCTCGAGTGCCAGATCAGCACCGATTAGCTCCTGCATTTTTTCAAAAGGAATATCCTCATCATGACCTACATCGTTTTTAGCCGCAGGGGTAAAGATTGGCTGTGCCAGCAGCGCATTTTTGCGCAAGTTCTTAGGAAGCTCAATACCATTCACTTCGCCGGTTTCTTGATACTGTCTCCAGCCCCCACCGGTGATGCACCCACGCACAACACATTCGATATCGATGCGCTCTGCTTTGCGTACCACCATAACACGGTTTCTGAGCGCCTCTTTGTCCTTAACGATGTCTCCGAGCAGATCCACATCGATATGAACGACATGGTTCTCCATTAGCTCTTTGGTCTGACCAAACCAGAACGCACTCAGACGGTTAAGCACATTACCCTTTTCAGGTACCGCTGGGTCCAGCACATAGTCAAAAGCAGATATCCGATTCGGGGGGGGGGGTAAGTAAGAGTGCTCTTCT
>DOJM01000304.1:14275-23180 GCA_003529225.1 Paenibacillus sp. | reverse complement strand
GGGAGCGCCCGCTCGCGCGGGCATGGAAAATCGGGGTTTTTACTAACTTTTCATTTGGCTTGGCTTATCTGCTGAGAATATCTTTAGAAAAGGCAGTACAATGACCGTTTCGAATTCATAATTTTTAGCATTAGTAACTAGATAACCTCTATATTTTTTGGTGACACTTTGAATATTGGTTAAGCCAAATCCGTGAAAACCGGCATTGTCTTTAGAATTTTGCTGAACTATGGTGCTGGATTCGCTCCTTGAGTTGGTGACTTGGATAAACAATGAAGTATCGGTAGTGAATATCTGCAGATGAATAAATCTCTCTTTTTTTTTTGAGCATTTGCTGCGGCATTTAGGGCATTATCCAATACGTTCCCGATCACGGTACATAAGTCAAACCGTTCAATATCAATAGATTCAGCGTGTATACGAATATCATAGTTCATAGCAATGCTGTGTTTACAAGCAATATTTAGTGCGTTTCCAACTAAAGCATCGATTACCAAATTACCTGTTGATAGTTTTAGAGAAGGTTGATGAATTTGATCAAGCATTGAATTAATATGATGAATGGATTCCTGAATCTCATTATTCTGGATACAAGTCCGGACATATATCAATTGCTTGTTCGTATCATGGATAACCTGTTTGATGCTTGTAATGGAATGTGCAGTTTTTTCATAGCTGATGTGTTGATAATTCAACTGTTTATGTAATTGCAGATTCTCTTTAGTCAGTTTGGTATTTTCATTTATTTTATTGAATCGTAGGATGGTTTCTCTGATTAGCAGAATAAGCAGCATCATGATGACCATTGATAGGTAAAAGTTCATCATCGTTCTTTGAATTGCGCAATCATATAATAGGTGTAGGCTGCTTTAACCTCTTTTGCCTGAGTACGACCCATAGGAAAATGCTCTTGATTGTGCATGATAACAGAAGTAGCTGTGAACTTGTGAATATGTTCCAGATTAACGATAACGGAACGATGAATAAGCATGAACGGGCGGTTCAACTTACCTATATATTCTGAAAGCGTGCCTGAAATTATGTAATGCTGCGTTGCGGTAATGATCTTTAGCCGGTTTTTGGCTAAGGAATGTTTGATTTTAACAATTGCAATAATGTCGGAATTTTTGATAACCGTATGTCCATCTTCAGTTTTAATCATTAGAAACCGATTTACAGAAGAAAGGATATAGTTACATAGCTTTATCATTTTTGCCTCAAAACACTCATAGGGAACGGGTTTAATCAAATAATGGAAGGGCTGCACATCGAAGCTGTCCATTACGTANNCCCGATCCGGAAGTGAACGAATTTTTTTTGCAACCTCGATTCCATTTAATCCTTTTAGCTCAACATCCAATAAAAGAATGTGAAAAGGATAACTAACCTGCTCATGGTAATAGTGAAGTAATTCTTCACCACAGGAAAAATATTGAGTCTCGAAAGAGTAAGCCGTTCTTTTCGTAATTCTTGGGAGATATTCCTTTAGCAGAACGTGTTCCTTTTTCTCGTCATCGCATACGGCTATGTGTAACAAAGCTATTCCCCCCCCTATTAAATTGGGTATTTCTACAGGGTTATCAAAATTTGACACGAAACGTCATTCAGCCCCATATATCAACCATTGACTACCAAATTACCCTAAATATTCATTTATATGATATATTGATAGCGTTATCATTGTCAAACCGAAGCTTGAAAGTAGAAGAGGATACATTCTATGAATGATAAGGATACCCTTAAAAAACTTATTGGATTATTTAAACCGCATAAAAAGAATTTATGTATTATTTGTCTATTTNNTTTTTAATAATTTCTACTTTAATAAGTTCGATTTTGCCGATGTTCAACAAGATTATTATTGACGAAGGTTTTATGAAATCAGATGTCAGAGCCATCATCATAACGGCAATATGCATCTTTCTTTTGTCAACGTTCAGTAGCTTTTTAGATTTGCTCAAAGAAAAACGAAGGATTAGAATTGCTTCAAATATCATCTACTCCTTGCATAAAGATGCTTTTGATCGACTCATGAAAGTGAAAGTGAAATATTTCACTGATAAAAATTGCAGTGAAATATTAAATCGCGTTAGCACTGATATATCGAATATTTCGCAAATCACGGATGGTAGCATGCTTTTTATTGTGAGTCAGTGTTTTAGTTTGATAGGAGGACTTATTGGACTTTTTATCATAAGTTGGGAACTTACAATCGTTGTGCTTATTTTAATACCTATAGAGTATTTAATTTTGAAATCATTTGCCAAAAAAAGAAAGTCTCTTGCTGAAAAATACATCACGAAGGATGGTGAATATTCGCATTGGTTCGAGGACACTTTGAACGGTGTGAAGGAAACCCGACTTTTTAATCTATTCTATTTCAAAGAAAAAGAATTTGCGAACAAGCAGAATCAGGTAATAACGTCCTATATGGGAATCAGCTTGTTGGATAATTGGCGTATTACTGTGGAGAGATTCCTAATCGGGGGACTGGTTCTTTTTATATATGCTTCCGGATCGACGATGGTATTAGATTCCAAGCTTTCGGTAGGAAGCATATTTGCTTTCATTACCTATAGCGCTTATGTAACCACTCCCATCTCATCGATGTTAAATATCGGCTACCTTTTGTCGGGAATAATTCCTTCAGCTCAGAGGTATTATTCATTGCTCCAGGAAGAAATTGAATCTTCAGATTTAGAATCCGGCAATACCGATGTGAAGCTACTTAACCCTTTTGGGAGCATTCAGTTTAAAAATGTAAGCTTTGCTTATGATTCTGAACTGATCTTGTCAAATGTGAATTTCACAATTGGCAGCCATGAGAAAGTGGCCATTGTGGGAATGAATGGCTCGGGAAAATCTACAGTCTTAAATTTAATCCAGAGGTTTTATGAACCGCTTGCAGGGCAAATATTATTTGATGGTATGGATATTAAGAATATTAATTTAATTGAATATCGAGAATTGATTTCGACGGTTAGTCAAGAGGTATATCTTTTTGACACTACCATCGAAAATAACATAAAACTGTACAGTGAAACCCAGGAGCAGCAGTATAGACAAGCTATTGAGGTTACCCAATTATTAGAGAAGAATTCAAGCCTGTATGAGGATTATGCCGTAGGCTCCAATGGGAACAAGCTATCTGGAGGACAAAAACAAAAAATCGCCATAGCCAGAGCATTAGTAAAAAGCAGACCCATGGTGATTTTTGATGAAGCGACTTCCAGCCTTGATCTTCACTCTGAAAACGCCATCAACCATCTATTAGATACAGCACTCCTTAACAATACAGTGATTATAGTCAGTCATAGGCCGGAAATTTTACAGCATGTGGATAGAGTAATCTTTTTAGAAAAAGGTCAGGTATCTGGGATTGGACATCATGAGGAGTTGTCTTACACAAATGAAAGGTACCGACTCATCACACAACAGCATCAATTCGTTTAATGGCTTTACTTTCGAGTGATTTAAATATCAGATTTTGATATTTAGATAAATACGATTTGAAAGGAGGAATAGGCATATGAAACAACTTGTAAAAAGAACAAATGCAAATTATGAAACGTTAGAGGCGTATGCAGCATGCAGCGCATGTCCTTGTTATGCATGTACATGCAATGCCAGCGGATCAAACAAAGCAGCCATGAAGCAAGTAACCTATACCGGTAACTCCATGAAGATGACGGCTATTGGTATCGGGTAATAAGCGCAATCTTAAGTATAGTTAAGAGCAGGATGGCTTAATGGCTTTTTTAAAAGGCTGTCCTGCTTCACTTTTAGAGTGGGGGGAGTTCAGGTGCCAGTATTTCATTTGTTTGAAACGGCAACAGGAAAATATATGTTCGATGCCAACGCAAATACATTTCTTAAATTAAAGGGAAGATCATATGAGGCTTTGATGAGCTATAGAGATTCAAATTTTGAACATGTAGAACCGGAAATTCAAACCTTATTTGATTCCGGTTTTTTGTCGGAGAAACAGGATTTTGAGATGGTTCATCCCATGAACGACTCTTTGCATCACAATCTAAACAGAAGCGTTGGCTCGATAACTCTGCAAGTCACACAAAACTGTAATTTAAGATGTAGCTATTGCGCTTATTCAGGGAGCTACTTGCACAGAGTACATACCAATAAGAGAATGAAAAAAGAGGTCGCATTGAAGGCAATTAAGTTTTTGCTTGAACATTCTGTAGATTCTCCAAGCATTAATATTGGATTTTATGGAGGAGAGCCATTACTGGAAATGGACTTAATAAAAGCTTGTGTTGCCTATGCTAAAGAACAAAGTGAGGGCAAAGAACTAACGTTTAACCTCACTACAAATGCAACCCTAATTACAGATGATACATTGGAGTTTTTATCTTCTAATGATTTTAATTTAACGATCAGCCTGGATGGAGATGAAGTCGCGCATGATAGAAACCGTGTTTTTGCAGTAAATAATAAAGGCACCTTCCAGACTATTATGAGTAATATTGAAAATATCNNTGTTAATAAAGTAATGTTCAATGCGGTAATTGATCCGAATTCGGATTTTAGCTGTTCCACAAACTTTTTTTCAGACTATGAGACTGTAAAAGACTTTGCTGTTATGGCAAGTGATATAGCAAGCAGCTACAAAAAAAGCGAGTCCACTATCAATGACAGCTTTATCAAGAGGTATAATTACGAAGTTTTTAAATTATTCCTTTATAAATTTGATAGGCTTCAGAAAAAAGATATCTCCAAGCTGGTGTTGGAAAGTTTCGATCAAATCCAGGAAAATGTTCACAATAGGCTAAGAATCTCTTTTTATGATGTTAAAAAAGACCACCACTCAGGACCGTGCGTTCCAGGAGTACAACGATTATTTGTGAACGCTGACGGCGCTTTATATCCATGTGAAAGAGTTAGTGAAGCATCGAGTGTAATGCGGATTGGGCATATAGATACAGGTTTTGAATTGGAAAATGTCCAGAATATATTAAATATTGGAACAATAACGGAGAAAGAATGCAAGGCGTGCTGGGCATTTAGATATTGCACTTCCTGTGCAATGGCCGCCGATGATATCAGTGAGTTCTCTGCTGCCAAAAAATTAAGTGTTTGCAACAGGGTTAAGGAAAATACCGAGAGCTTGTTTAAGGATTATTGCGTTCTAAGAGAGCTGGGATATGACTTTGACCAAGAAAAAGTGTAATGGGGGGGACAATGGTGAAAAAAAGAGCAATTGTTTATCCATATCATGCGGAATTCGGTCCGGTCGTCAGATTCTCCAATTTATTGAGCAACTATGAACTTGTTTCGTTAATGGCACCCATAGGATTTGGGCTGANNTATTGTGGTGAGGATGTAGGGATAATAGTTAAAGATTCTTTTTTAGATGATGAATTTGATGTGATAATAATATGTGAGTTTGAGTGTAGTTTTGAAAAGGTTGTGTTTCCGACAATAGCCAGAGCCGCAGAGATGGGAAAAGATATTGTTTTGCTTAACAGATGTTCTGATCAGGAAGTGGAAGAGGTAAGGAAGATATGCTCGGATAATAATGTGGAATTGAAATGTTTTTTTGGAATTGACATTGACCGAACTAAAGTAGAACTTGTTGAGAAAATACTGCTGGATATCAATGTTCCGATTATCTTCGTGGCGAGCCTAATGGAGAAGTCCAATAAATTTGATGTTCAGCTAAACCTAAGGAATTATTTCTTAAATGAAGGCTACAAAGTAAGTCAGATTGGGACGAAAACTTATTGTGAGATGATGGGATTTCATTCTTTTCCCGATTTTATGTTTAATCATACAGAATCTGAAGAGGATAAAATATTTCTTTTTAATCATTTCTGTAAATATATTGAATTGAATGAACGGCCTGACGTAATGATCATAGGGATTCCAGGTGGGACAATGGTATATAATAATCTGTTTACCAATAGATTTGGCATTACTGCATTCGAGGCGGCTAGCGCAGTTCATCCGGATGTAGGAATTATGAACCTGACCTATGATGATTTTAATGGTGAGTTCCTAGATAAGATATGTGCATCTACGAAGCATAAACTAGGTTTTGATATTGATTGTTTTAATATGTCAAATCATAAATTCGATACAGGCAGAAGCAAACAGGATAAAGAATTGAGATTTTTTACGGTTGATTCTAAGATGGTCGATGAAAAAAAAGCGCAAATATCAATTGAATCAATAATCCCTCTCTATAATTCCTTAAATGGGAGAGACGGTTTAAAATTAGCGGAACTCTGTGAGACTCTATTAGTGCATGAAAACATGCAAATCGTATAAAAGAAGGGTGATATTTATGGACCTGGACCAAGTGCGTGAAGAAATAAACGAAATAGTATTCGACGTAATGGGAATGGACAAGAATAAGCTTAAAGACGAAAACTACTTTTATGAGGATTTATTAGGCGAGGCGATGCAGTTTTCTCCACGGGATTTGTTGGTTCTTTTTGTTCATATTGAGGAAAGGCTACAAATACAAATTCCGGAAGCCGATATATTAAATGGATGCTTTAATAGTTTGGATCGTATACATAGTACGGTTTGCCGTATTATACAGGAAAAAAGAATAAAGGAGTTGGTTTAAGTTGTTGAATGTAGCTTCACTCAGTAGCCTGAATCGTGCGGGGACAACAATGGTAAGCCATAAAAATCAGAATTCAGGAGTTTCTTTTCAAGATGCGTTATCCACAACGAATTCGGAAGCGGTTTTGACGGAATTGGAAAAAAAATTCGACATTAAGATCAACGTGCAAGCCATACCTAAGACCAAAGAAGCAGTGAAGAGTGTTTACTCTAATAGCGTTGGCAAAGGAAATGTAACCATTGCTCCAAATATACTGAATCAGTCGGCAACAGATCCACAAATGCAAAAAAAAGTAGAGGCTATCATTCAGGACCATTTTGCTTCCAGCGCTAATGATAAACCCGGTGATTCCAGCGGTGTCATTATACATCCGGATGGAACAGCTACATTTTGGGTGATTGGTGATTATCTGACACCTGCCGAGCGGGAAAAGATCCAAAAAGAAGTAGAGGCGGACAAAAAGAAGAAAGCGGAGCAGTTGGACTCGTTGAGTAAATTAAGTAGCAGCATTGCCCTGTCACAATTCGGGCTTACCGAGACCTCCAATAGCGGCGAAGAAGATAGCATGTTTTTAAATAGTGTGCGTATGGCTAGTCTAGATTTAATGCTGCGGAAAAAGAATTTGTTTAATTTAAATGATTAATAACTTCTTAGATTATGATTACCGCCTGGTCAATGCGTTTATGACCAACTAGGCGGTTTTATTTTTGTTGAATTGTAAAGGGAGATGATGGACATCAACAGAATGGTTAATATAGCTGTGATTGATGACGGAGTTAATGAATATTTGCTTGGGGAATCTGTTGTTCAACAGTTGATCTTCAATGAAGATCTCACAATAGACACGTATACTATAGACAGTCCCGAAAGAATAACACATGGCACCCTCTGTGCAGGCATAATTAAGCTTTATTATCCGGATATCCATATATATAGCTTGAAAATATTGTCTGATACTTTAAGTGGAAACATTCAGAAGCTGTACAGCGCACTGAATTGGTGCGTTCAAAATCATATTCAAGTTGCAAATGTAAGCTTGGGAAGCCATTGTTCAACAGACTTATCCGAAACACAGAAAGTGATAAATCAGGTTGCTGGTCAAGGGTTGGTTATTATATGTGCCGCAAGTAATCATAGACATATTACGTATCCTGCATCTTTTTCCAACGTTATAGGCGTTAAGAGAGAGGAGAGCAACATGCTGCACGAAGGCGAGTTTTATATCAATGATAATATCGTCGACGGCATAGAATTTACGGCTTTCGCTAAACACAAATTGGATGGAAAAGAGTGCAGCAACTCTAACAGTTTTGCCGCGCCCATGATCACAGCCAAAGTTTGTGAGCTCATTTGGGAATATCCCCTAATTCATTTGCAGCAAATAAAACTCATGTTGCTGAAAAAGGCAAATAACTATATGGACGACAAGCACTGGGGGTATTGCTATGCTGACCCGGATTGGATGAGTGACATATTAGTATGCCATGTGAATGAAAGATATAAAATGGATTATCGATATCTGAACCTTCACATACACGGTGAAATTGTCGTTCCCGTCGAGTCTGCTTTAGAAGCTGTGAATATAGCCCTAGCGGCTTACGATTAACATATTGAGACCCTTGTTGTGATCAGTAGAGATCTTTGTCCCAATGATTATGTTGATTTACAGAGGGTTGTTTCGAAATACAATAAAAATATAGTTTTTATCGACAATTACCAAGGAAAAGATAGGAATAGGATAGTCAACAAACAGTGTAATAACATTAAGTTATGGCATAGTTTATTCAAGCTGCATAACATAAACACACTTAACAACAGTCCCTTGCTAATCGAAGAGCCTATGGTTTCCATTTACATCCCTGCTGACACCGGTTTTGAAGTTATTCTCTGGTTAAAAGAGCAATTCAAAAATAATAGTTATAACAGTTATTTTGCAACGAATCACCCCATCGGGGTTTTATACGGAATAGACTACGTTCCTGAGACAAAGTCAGCGAATATAGCTTCCTACTTTTCCTTGATTTTGAACAAAAAAAACTACGATATCGCGATATATGTTTTATTTGGTTATGAAAATTCGGATAAAATGGAAACGGATATTGAAATAGATATTGAACGATTAAACGATTGCTTTCAAGCAACCTATGTTGTAGATGGCTCCTGTAAGGATCGTATGATCAATATAAAACAGATTGATGAAACCTTTATAAGCGAAATATATAATTCTATAGTTCTTTTATTATCTTGAAGGAGTAAATGAATAATTCCCCATACCGATCTTCATTTGCAAGTCCCCGTTAGTTGATTTCAGGA
>DOJM01000304.1:10891-14165 GCA_003529225.1 Paenibacillus sp. | reverse complement strand
TGACAAGATTTTCAAATAGATTATTGAGCGTGTTTTCAGGTAGAATAGTTATCCAGTAGGGTTCCTATTGCTACAAAACTTGACATATAACTTGTTTTATGGTATCAAACATTGTCGAAATTTTGTCGAAAAATATCATATAATGTAGAAAATTAATTGACAGGGAATGAATAGCACTTTACTATTAGAGTATAGCGTAATCATTACTATCACATAGAAGCCTACATAAGCTTTTAGCAAAAATGATTATTAATGTTAATTCAAGGGAGGATGTACGATGATGAAAGCGACAGGTATAGTAAGAAAAGTAGATGAATTGGGACGAATCGTAATTCCTATTGAACTACGTAGAACGATGGGAATTGACATAAAAGACCCGCTCGAGATTTTTGTAGATGGAGAGAAAATTATTCTTAGAAAATACGAGCCAACTTGTATCTTCTCCGGAAGCGCAGAGAACCTCATCAATTTCAAAGGTAAAATGGTAAGCAAAGATGTTCTCGATGAGCTGATTTCCAGCTTTGACAGAGTGTAATTGATGGATTACACATTTTTGTTAAAAAAGAACCGGTACAGCAAGTGCGAATTGTGCATGCTGCCGGTTCTTTTTTTAATATTACTTTTAATTGAAGTGACATGGATATCTCTTCTTTATATTTCAACTTGATATATTACAAGTTCAAATATAAACTGCAACAAGAAATGTGGAGAGCATGGACATTCCGAAGTGATATCATATATCATAGGGCTTGTACTGGAAATTTCGTGCAGATGAATGTGCTTACCTGAAGCAAAAGAGAATGGGGAGGAACAACAGATGAGTAATGATGAGGTACAAGGAACAGAACTGAACGCGGTTCACTCGGAGTTGAACAAGCCAGAAGCGATTGTTTTTGATATGGATGGAACATTGTTCCAGACTGAAAGTCTTTTATTACCTGCATATCATAAAATGTTCGATATTTTGCGGGAAGAGGGATTATTTGCAGGACCTACACCGCCGGAAGAGCGTATTCTAAGCAGCTTAGGGATGCTATTGGCAGATATTTGGAAGAAGGTTATGCCTGATGCCGATGAGGCGGTGCACCGCCGTGCAGATGAGCTGCTATTGCAGCTAGAGGTCGAAGGACTTGAAGCAGGTGGGACGTTACTGTATCCTCAGGTGGTCGAAACACTGACTGCCCTAAAAGAGCGTGGAGTACGGTTGTTTGTGGCTAGTAATGGGCTGGAGGAATACATTCACAGTATAGTTGTGGTACATGAGCTTAAAGAGTTATTTGAAGGATTGTATAGTGCGGGTGGTCAAGGCACTGCGACGAAGACAGAATTGCTACGCATTTTGCTGGACAATCATGGAATCAAGAGTGCCTGGATGGTAGGCGATCGCTCGTCTGATGTGGAGGCAGGAAAGGGAAATGCTCAAACCGTCATTGGCTGCGCGTATGCAGGCTTTGGACGTCAGGATGAGCTGAAGGGCTCCGATGTAATTATCACTTCCTTCGATGAGTTGATAGAATTGTACGACAACGCATCGGTTAGCGAATAGGAATATCGCGATTTATTTTTGTCAAACGAACAAAAGGCAAACCTCATTTAAGCAGAGGATTGCCTTTTTTTATGTTAAGGTTCTAAATGCAGATGCAGGAATAGCTCAAAGCTAAAAAGATATACATAAACAAAGGGGATGATCCGATAGATCATTGAAAGGGGTAATTCCTTTATTGATTCCTTATTTTTTTATATTGCTGTTTTTTTGTTGTGTATCGTGAGCTATCTTTTGTTTATAAAACATCTGTTAGAAAAGGACTTACGCCTTGGCTCAGCTAATCAAAATCTTCAACTCAACGAGAATTCTCTAATATTAGTTCCTCGGAACATCAGANNCAACAACCGCACTTTCTGCATCCTGCAGAGAGGCGGTCGTTTTGTTGTTGAGTATCATTTATTCCTCAGTAGTCTTAGCTGAGGCTGGGGCACCTTTGTTATTATATAGCCATAACGCATATTCCAAAGGTCGCACTAGTGCTTTGCGATAGGTGTTGCCGTCCCCTGATCGGGCAAACACTTCACGTGCAGGCTTTGGATTAACCTCCAGCACATAGATTTTTCCTTCTCGATCAATGGCAAGATCCAGTGCAAGTTCACATAAGGCTCCGAAACTTTCTTCCAGGAAGGCAGCAGCATCAAGACCTAACTTTTCGGCAGTTTTCATAACCTTATCGGTTTTATCTTGACTCCCCAGCCAATCCTTCAGGAGCGTTTCAGCTCGAACGGCATGCCCACCGCCATGAAGATTGGAGGTTACGCTTCGGGCCGCACCGACCCTTGCTGCCATACCTGTCAGTTCCCAGACTCCTTGCCCATTCTTTTGAACGAGCATGCGATAATCATGGAAACGTCCGCCAGGCAGACGTAGTGGAATCCCCTGTTGGACGAGGAAACGTCCACCAATACACCATTGTCGAACGATGGAATCTAATCGGGAGGCAGAGACCTTTCGGGGTGGAATAATCCGGCGATCTTGGCGACGGCCTTGAATATCAAATACCCCTTTACTGTTCTTTACCCGCTCAATTCTAAGGATACCGCGTCCACCTGTGCCGTTTGCTGGCTTGATATAGAGGACCGGGCTCTGCTTTAACATTCGGTGCAGATCCGCAGAGGCGTTATACAGTAATGTTTCTGGCATATGCTGCCGGAAGCGACTCTTTTGTGAGAACGTTTGATGAATGGTCCATTTGTTGCGCAGTGGACGATTCAGAAACAGAAGATGTTTATAGCGTTCACGGAAACGAAGCAACTGTTGAAAGCGCGTGCTACGCTGGATACGGCAACGGTCATAAATCATGTTCGGGAAGGAACGCCATTTGCGTGACCATTTCCCGCTCTTTGGATCAAAGACGAGGGCATGGATCTGCTCTTTACTGGGATGGACATCCATGGGGGTAAATACAAAAACATACAGGCCCATTCGATTGCCCTCAATGATCATTCTCCGGTACACGGCCTTTTCTTCAAGCTGCTTGGCTTCATTTATATACAAAGTAAGAATGCCTAAGACGGGCTCTGGCACAGGAGTTCACCTTCTTGTAGAGAGTTTGTAGTACTGGCGGTATTCTGTGGTGAGCGGATCAATAAAGTTGGCTTGCCAGTAGGGCCACTAGTAAGCGCCACTGCGGCAAGACCAACATTGAAACACATTTTCAGGCTGGCTGTATTATCGCTGGCAACACTGCATTCCAGGCGGCCTAAACGCTTTAACTGGGCGGTCATA
>DOJM01000304.1:10319-10845 GCA_003529225.1 Paenibacillus sp. | reverse complement strand
TGACAATTGTTCTGGAGTTAATCGGGCCATTACCTTGCAAGCTTGGTTTGTAATCCGACGCTCCCCATGCTCTCTTATAAACTCAAGCAGTCCGGTTAGCCGCGATTTCCACTTTTTGGCATCAGTGTCGTAGATGGAGGATATCTGCATGCTGTGTCACATCCTTTAATAAATTCTACTTGGGATGGCGTGCTAAGTGCTGACCATATTGAAAGATTCGCTCCAAAGAAAGCTTGCGAATCGCGGGCTCATCAAATTTCATCGGCCTTGAGTTTGCTTCAAAGAACCAGAGTCCACCGTTCTCATCGACACCAAGATCCATCGACATCTCCCCGAGCATAGAATCAGAGGCTCTTTCAATTTGTCTGGCAATTAACAGAGCAGTTGTAGGTACACTTTTTAAGATGGAGGCTGCTCTTTCGGTTCCAAATGTGCTTTCCAGCATGGTGTAGGGCTCCTCAATACTTCCGCCACGAGGTACATGCGTAGTGATGCTGCGGGCACCAGCTAGACGCGCACCTATGCT
>DOJM01000304.1:6020-10155 GCA_003529225.1 Paenibacillus sp. | reverse complement strand
TCACATTTTTTTTGCCGCTTTGAATCTGCAGCCGATAGGGTAAGGTGGTATCTGCACGGTATTTTAAACGCATAATTCCTTTACCTGCTTTGCCATTCTCAGGTTTAAGGTAGAGACTGGTATGATTATTTAGCATGGCGATAAGCGTGTTTGCACTGCGTAAACGTCTGGTTTTTGGAACATGCTTTGAGGTGGCATACGAGCCTTTCAGCCATTCAAATAGACTCCATTTATTGAAAAAATATGGATTATATAGCTTAATGCCTGGATGTTCCAGGCATTGAGNNTAGGAATTCGGTTATAGATGATTTGTGGGAGAGGTACAGGAATGCTGTACCATATTCTTCCGTTGGATGATGGGACATAACCGTTCACCATCCGTTCTTCGAGCTTCAAGTCACGGACAGTGACGACGTAGACAAGAAACCCCAGTTCCTTGCCTGTGCGAATGATGTCCCGGAAGTTATTACGGTTGCCATTAAATTGCCTTAATTTATCGCTGGTTGTCAGAATGGCAATAACGGGTTTTGTTTCATCCGGATTATGGGTGTTCACATCTCATCCCTCCTGCGGAATTTGCTGAGGTATAGACAATGCTCCAGAATGTGCTCGATGGAAGCTTTGCCCTCAGCGCGCAGGGAAGGATGACGGAAGATGGAACGTCCTGGTTTGGCGTTGGCCTCGAACATCCAGATGTCTTCATCCTGATCAATGCCGAGATCAAAACCAATTTCACCGAGCAAATGACGATGCTGGATTTCTAAGGATTCTGCCAGCTTAATGGCTGTACTCTTCGCACGCTGTAATACTTCATCTGCTCTGCCGCCGAATACACGCCCGAGCGCCTGCCCAGGTGTAAGCAATGCTCCCCCGTTTTTGAGGTGAGTGGTGACACTGCCTCGGCCGGCTTTCTTAGCACCAATACCGACTACAATCCATTGATTACTGCCGTTTTTATGCATATGGAATCGGAAGTCAATGGGGCAGCCATCAATTTCAATCAAACGTATTCCTTGTTGGACGATATAATTTTGCAGTNNTGCAGGCCTTGACCGTGTCGTGACCGAAGCATACGCATAAGGCTTTCAAAGGTAGTGAAGCGCAGAAGTACGTTTTTTCCACCTTTGCGGTAGCGGGCAAAATATCCTTTTTTCGGCAGATAGGTAAGTCGGTAAATCCCGTGACCCAGGCTGCCTGCGGAAGGTTTATAGTATACAAAATGGTGGTGATCCAGCATTTCTCTCATTTTTTCGGAGGAGGGATTGCTGTGTGTCTCAGGTACGTAACGGTTTGCAGCTCCGTCATTTTCTAGCAACCGATAAACATCGGATTTATTGAAAAAACTCCAGTTGAAGTAAGGGATTTTCTTGCGCATAAAGCGTTCGCGAAGCTGATTGATATAAGGTGAAGTCTCCGCTCTCCGACTGGGTAGCCGATTGTAGACAACATCAGGTAGAGGAACCATTTTACGTTCGAATTTACCGCCTGCGGTTAAGAAATAACCATAGACTTGCTCCTGCTGCCAGTTGATATCACGTGGCATAAAGGCAAATATATAACATTTATTACTGCCTTCCCGCAGCAATTGCTTTATAAAGCCAGTGCGAGAACCGAAGGGTTGATTTGAAGATGCTGGCCCATCGGTCAATACACCGACTAAAGGTCCAAGCTGTACCTCGTCGTTTTGTAGATTGCGTAAATAGATACCACCAGATTTCGGAACCTTGATAGCACTCTTTACACCAGTGGCGAGGAATAGGTGATTTCCGGCCCGCTTGATGGGCTTGATCATGGTTGGGATGGCATCTTTACCGAGTCTAAGGCGAATGTTCTTTTTCCCGGTTAATTTCAAGCTTTTCATCAGTGCACCTGATACATATACAACTCTTTGGGGCTGCTTAGTAAAATGCACATTGCAAAAAGTGAGACTCATTTATGAATCCTCCTTAGGAACCATTGTTATCATTCTCCCGTTTATAACGGAGCTGTCCGTAGATAGGGATGGTATCCGTCGCTGTGTGAGTAGCAGATGGCGCGTATAAGACAGTGGATTCTCGGCGGCGAGCTTAGCAGCCCGGCGGTCGCCCGTCAGCCGGAATACCGTGCGCCCTGGCTTGGAATTTGCTTCTAGTAAATGAATCCGACCGCTCGAATCAATACCGAAATCTAGGCCGAGTTCTCCAAGCCTACCGCATGCGGCCTCCAGAAGAGGAGGCAGGTATGCAGCTTCTGTAGCAAGCTCCTGCATGATGTCTTTTCCGTCCTGACCATATTCTGCAAGCAAAAAGGGCAAAGGAGGAACCGCAGTTCCACCGCCATGCAGGTTCGAAGTCAGAGAACCATGATTACCCAGCCGAACGGCCATGCCAGTAAGATCCCAGCGACCGAAGCCATTCTTTTGCATCAATACACGCACATCGAACGGTTGCCCCTTACGATTAGTTAGGTGCAGATAGGGCTGTATAATATAGCGGCGTGTGCCGATAAATTCATAAATCCAGTTCAGTCCTTCATCCTGCGAGCTGAATACATATTGAAAGGGTGTATTTGTCCCATCACGCCCTCGTACTCTTATGCCTCCTCCAGAGCGTCTGTTCTGCAGTATGGCATGCAATGTACGTTTGCCATGAGAGCCTGCTTTGGGTTTTAGGAAGACCCCGTATTCTCTTTCAGCGAGCATATTGCTTAACTTGCGTGTACCGGTATAGAGAACAGTTTCCGGCAGTAAATTAGCTGCTCTTCGGTTGCGCTTCAAGATTTCGTATACGCCCCATTTATCAGGTAAACCTCTTGACCAAGGTAGCGAGCGGTGAAGGAAAGAGAGTGCAGACGAAGCTTCTTTTCTTTCTTTCGGACTATTGTAAAAACAACGATTATAAATGATGTCTGGTGGTGTAGAGGTCGCATTGTGCCAGCTTCCGTCTTTCCATGTATAACCGGTTATAGATGACCCGTCTGCCGCTACTCCGTCCGGATGAAATACGAGGACTTTAAGGTTATATCGCGGAGCTGCACGGCATAAATGACTGCAAAATTCTGGCTCGGCAATCGGAGGATTCCCGTGGCGACGGCCCGTCATAATGCCGAGGAACCCCATAGCTGTTTCAGTCATTGTGTCCTCCTTATAAACCGGCCAAATAGCGGCAATACAGAATCATTTGCTTGACGGACGGTCTGGTTTTTTGATCGTTTAGCGGTGTATTATCGTTCTTGGAAGGTTTGGAGTTAACCTCCAAGAGCCATATTCGTCCGGATTGATCCAGTGCCAGATCGATTCCGAGCTCTCCGAAATGAGCAGGGATAAAGGTTNNGTACGCTATCCTTGGTACCTGAAGGAAGGCTGCTCTTGCTAACGGCTTCACGAACAGTACTGAGACTGCCACCTCTTGCTAGATTGGAGACGAAATGATTGCTTCCAGCGGTGCGAGCGACAATGGAGGTAACCCCCCATTTTCCGGTACCATTCTTCTGTACAAGTGCTCGAAAATCTACAGGACGCTTACCGAGCTCCATCAAAGGCAATCCTTGTTGAATCTGGTAGCGCGTTGTCTTCATCTTGGGAGCAATGGACTGGTACAGTTTAGCTAAAGTCGGGTAGCTTTGCTTGCGTGTACCTAATGAGGTAGTTGATAACAAACGGTATCCTCCGCCTTCATCTTTGGAGATTCGGAGAATGCCTTTGCCGAGACTGCCTCGTACAGGCTTTAGAAACACGCTTGGATATTGGCTACACATCTTCTTTACAACGGCAAAACCGTTTAAAGCATGCGATTCCGGTAAATACCGCTTCAATGAAGGGTCTTGCGCTAGAGCTTCAAATACTTCTGTCTTGTCAAGAAATTTTTCGTTGAAGAAATGCGTTCCATACCGTGATTTTACATCCGCCAAAAAATGCTGTACGCTAGGTTTATTCTCCACCTTTCGCGTCGTTAGCCGATTGTTGATTACATCGGCGATGGGCAGACTCATTTTCCTCCAACCCTCGTTGTATACCCAGCCCTGGATGGAAGAGCTGCTTGTTTCCAGCGCTTCCGGGGTAAAGAAATATACATAGGCGCCTTGTGCATGGCAGGCATTTGTTAATTCTCGACAGAACATGGTAATGGATCCAAACAGCCTGTCGAGATTATCTGGA
>DOJM01000304.1:5516-5994 GCA_003529225.1 Paenibacillus sp. | reverse complement strand
TTGCCGATGTTTCCATCCGGTCCGCCGCGCCAGTCCTTCGCTTACACGCAGGCTTTCGGATTTGGGAGCCGGGATAATGGTAACCTCCTGCCGGAAAGAGCCGAAAGCCAGCTGGAGCGTTCCGTGAGCCGGGATTTTGAGTCTTTTCATGGATCGTTCGCCAAGCATTATAGCGTTTTCCTGCAGGATGCCCGATTGGACCGTAAGGACCGGGATCTTGAATTGGGACATCGTGGATCTCCTTCCGGTAGGCAACATGATGCCGGCAATTTGGTAGCTAAGGGTTACATATCATTCATCATATGGAGACGTATGACCCTTGGTGATTGACCTACTCTTTAAAAACCTTGCCGCCTCATTTCATAAGTCTGACCCAAGAAGCGAAACAAGCATGGGATGAATCAATATTTGGAAACTTAAGCAGTGCTTCCAAAGTGAGTTTTGCACGAAGCAACGCAGGAAGCATATGCTTACAAAA
>DOJM01000304.1:0-5487 GCA_003529225.1 Paenibacillus sp. | reverse complement strand
ATTCACGACAAAGCACATGAACTGGCGAAAGCCATTAAAGAAAGCACTGAGGTAGCGGATATCACCAACGCGATGAAACTGGTAGAAACAGATCCTGAAGCCAAGGCGATGCTCGACAACTTCCGCAATGGCCAATTGGAGCTTCAACAACGGATGATGAGCGGAGACATGCCTCCGCAGGAAGAAATGGAGAAAATGGAGAAATTATTCGAGGTGCTTAACATGAATCTTGGGATTCGCCGTCTGTTCGATGCAGAACGCCGTCTGAGTGTTGTAATCGAAGATGTAAACAAGATCATTACCGAGAGCTTGTCGCAATTGTATGGCGAATAAACGCTTTTAATGAGCGAGTATTCACCTGAAAATTTGATCAGTGTAATATAAATAGGGTGTTCCCGCTGCCGTTTGGCATTGGGAACACCCTATTTATATTCTTGTGACTAGCACATGAGTAAACTCGCTAATCTTGTTTTCCTTCGATTGCGCAGAGAAGAATACCAGCAGCCAAACCTAGGCGGCGATNNGGATTGAAATTTTGTTTGAAAGCCGGGATCGTTGTATCATTCATCTCGATATTATATTTTTGAGGGATAATAGAGATGAAGCGGCGGAGTATAGCCATCGCGGTGCTATCTTCCTTGATTTTTCCGATTTCCTGATCATGACGATCGAGAATCGTCCATTCATCTTTCAAAATCGATTTGAGTCCCTTACGCCGAAGTGCACCAACATGCTCGCCCGTCTCCGAATCATGCACATCATAAACAGCACTAAAGTCGATGGCATTGCGGGCTTTTATACGCAGAAGCTCCTTTTGCATAGACTCATCGGTGTACAGTGCAATATCCTCTTTCAACTTGAANNGCTCGGCGTTATCATAAATATGAAGCTTCGCACCCATGATCGAAAATACCTTTTTTCGAATTATGTATTCGGTATGAGTATAAGTTGCATTCAATTCTAAATCGCCCCCTAAATGAAATTATCATCTCATATATAAGCTTTGCTAGCTACATAAATGCGTACTATTTTATATAATTTTTTGAGTAGAAGTATATTTTTATGGACTTGTCTCATATTACGGGCTTCATGTTCATAGAGTAGAGATATAGATTCAATCGAATATCTTGTCTACGAGGAGCTGTTAGTAATGAGAAAAAGAAACAAGTTTAAACATGGTGTCTATCTGTTGCTGGCGTTGGCCATGCTTTTGTATGCTCTGCCGAAGTTATCGCTTGCGAATGGGCCAGGCTGGGTATTTGGTTTTGGGGTGGTCTGGTCACTTTTTGCCTTTATGGTCATTGCGGCACATCTGCATTTTATTATCGGTGTTGATGAGGAGAAGACCAAGCGTTTAGAAGCTGTGCGAAAAGCAAAATTGGAGCAATGGCAGTCCAAATGGAAAGAAGAAACTAGAGTTACACAAAGATCATAGAATTGGGCTGCGTTCTTAAGTAACTAGATTTGAATATTCCCGTGAAAAGCGCCGAATTGGCGAAAAGAGGGGTATAAATCCCCTAGATTCACAGAAAAGCCCACTAGCTAAAGCCAGTGGGCTTTAAATTTGCCCCGCAAAGCAGGGGGATTAAAGTTATTTTGCACCTGTAAAAGGATTGATCTCATCTGAGAGATCTTTTCCAGCTTTCTTTTCTTCTGCAGATATCCGTTTACCTAGAGCCGCGTAGTACCATACCGCAGGAACGAGAATCGCGAGTATAAAAAGAAATTGCATAAAGTCATCCCCTATTTTTAAGGGGGCTATTCTCTATTCGTCTATTCGATCACCCAGTTTGCCCAATAAACGGGTTACTCTTTCCTGACAGAGCATTCTACTTCAAATACATAACTGGCGCTCCCCTGAGGCCATCTTGCTTGGATAATATACAGATGTTTTCCGCTACCTGCTGCGAGTTGAAAAC
This sequence comes from Paenibacillus sp., assembly GCA_003529225.1. Lineage (GTDB taxonomy): Bacteria > Bacillota > Bacilli > Paenibacillales > Paenibacillaceae > Paenibacillus_AQ > Paenibacillus_AQ pseudetheri. The sequence continues at coordinate 3,568 of DOJM01000304.1, read as the reverse complement.
TGTTATTTTCTACGGAAAGAGCTTCGTCCGGACGTTCCTCACCAGGAAATGAAGCCACAACCTCTATCTCCTTGGGTGCAGATGAGAATATGAGTTCTACCTGATCACGGCTGATGGCATTGGGATGTACTTTCTGTTTGGTAACTAATTGATCGTAAGAAGCCATATCTACACAGACGCCTTTGCCATTGTCATTCCAGCAATAAGAGCCCTGAATGGCATCGAATTGCTCACCGCCAACAGTAACTTGAACGTTAGGGGGCTGTGGGTTAGTAGGGTCTGCTGGAGAATTCTTATCTTCTTTGACAGTCGATTGAAATAAGTCCAACAGATCTTTTTTGCTGATATCTGTAAGACGATAGTGGCCCATTTGTCCCGATTTAATGAGTAAGCCACTGTTACTTCCGACCATCCAAAAAGAGAACTCATAACTTATGCCGTCCTTCATGTTTACGGTGGTTCTGTAATCGCTGAGAGCAATATCTAGTTGTCCTTTATCATATTCAGCAGTAGTTATGGCTTGAACGAAACGTTCCAAGAATGATGCTTCAGAAATAGTCGTCACCGGCTGGTCTTTTTCTATTAAGTTAATAGATACTATATTTTGTGCATCCAGCTCTATTTGGCTTGTTTGTTCTACTTCAGTTCTCGTATTTCCACAGCCGATCAGTCCTATGAAAAGCAAAGTAATGGTAAATATTACTATCGTGGTCTTGTTCATATCCACAATGCTCCTTTCCTCTTTCTTTAACTCTCAGACTATAAAAAAGAGGAAAAAGTTGCTAAATAATGGGTGGTTAAATTCGAATCCGATGCTCATGAACCGGTTGTACTGTGCCATTCTCTCCGTGTATAATGAGTACAGTATAGTACAGATCGGAGTACGGGGGTGTAACAGTTGGAAGGTCAAGGCGATGCAATTACTAAACACGAGCAACTGCTGCAGCATATTGAAAGTCTTAAAGTAGGTTCCAAAATATCTGTTCGTAAGCTTGCAAAGGAAATGCTGGTCAGTGAGGGAACGGCTTATCGTGCCGTTAAGGAAGCTGAGAATCTTGGGATTGTCATTACGAAGGAACGGATTGGTACAGTACGTGTAGAAAAGAAGCCTCGTAACATTTCTGAACAGCTGACGTTTGGTGACGTGGTTGATATTGTGGAAGGTCATGTTCTCGGCGGGGCTAGCGGACTGAGTAAGCATCTACATAAATATGTAATCGGTGCGATGAAGGTCGACGCGATGATTCGTTATATAGACGCAGACAGTTTGCTCATTGTGGGTAACCGCGATGATGTTCACTCCTTGGCGCTAGAGCANNAAAAAATTATGCTGGTAGAAGATATTGTCGACAGCAAACCGCGTATGATTACGTTAAAAATTTCAAGCACCGTAGGTGAGCTACGACAGATTTCAGAGGAAACTGGAGAGCAACGTTTTCCCGTTACAGATGAATGGAACCGAGTGATTGGGATTATCGGCAGACGCGAAGTAGAGGACCTGACAGAAGGGCAAAGTATTGAAAAGGCTATGGTTCGGAGTCCGGTTACCGCTGCACTGCATACCTCACTAGCTTCAGCTGCGCAGATCATGATGTGGGAAGGCGTCGATTTCCTACCCATTGTAGACCGTAACCGCAAATTGGTGGGCTCCCTAACGCGTAAAGAAGTGCTGCAAAGTCTGCGGGACGTCCGTAACACTCCACAGCTTGGAGAGACCTTCGATCATCTCATCTGGAATGGTTTTGCGGATGAGCGGGATGAAGAGGGACGATTGTTTTTTCATGGCTTTATTACGCCTCAGATGGCCACAGACCTTGGTACCATTTCTGAAGGTGTATTGTCTACGCTAATGACGCTCTCAGCATTTAAGGCAGCTAAGGATATTACAGGAAATGACTATGTATTAGATAATATGTCTACCTATTTTATCCGACCGGTACAGATCGAACACGCGATTATTGTAATGCCGAGATTGCTCGAGATTAGTCGCCGTACATGTAAGCTTGAAATAGAGATCAGCTATTCGGATACCCTGGTAGCGAAAGCTGTCCTAATGCTGCAATCCATTGATCACGGCTAAGAGATAACGAATCACAAACATGCTAAATAGACTGCCCTCAAAGATGATAGTGAGGGTAGTCTATTTTATTCTTGTAATCCTATCTGAGGGGTAGTCTAGGCTTTCGACTGGTGTTGTTCCTGACTACGGCTGTAATAACTATAGCTGCGTATTCCTGAGAAGATGTTAAACACACCGATTAGAAGAAAGGCAGCTTCGACAATGATATTAACGGTGGAGCCGCGAAACAGAAACATGGAAATCAGAGAGAGCGTTACGAGCATTGCGCCCAGCATCACATTCATGACGGAGCGTTTTAGCCCCTTATCTTGAGGGTTTAAGGCACGGCGGGAGGATAAGCTGAACACAGCGGCGCCGATTACAAAGATCACCAGCAGGACAAACAATAAGTATTTGATAAATAAAACCATGGACAGCCAGCTCCTTTATCATGTCGTGCAAAAGCCTTGAAGTAATTTCCACTTTGGTCTGTCCATTATTGTATCACACGATTGTTGTTAGTTGCGCTTAAAAGGACTGATTTCTACCCAGATTTGCAGAACACCTTCCATAACAAGCATCGTCCGGATTTTGACAGAGTATTCCTTATCACGCACAATGTATAGCTTTCCATCCAGCAGCAGCCTGACCAGTTTACTGTCTGTGTCAATATCGAACATGNNGAACATGCTGCGGCCACGCATCGGCTCCAGATCTGAGCCCATTTTGCTTATAATTAATTTTACAGTTACGGGGTCAAGGGGGTTATCTTCTTTGGACTTGCTCTCCTCCGAACGGATTTTGATTTCTCTGATTACGGTAGAAGTATTATTGTATTTTTTGAGCGTTTTAATATCTTCCTGATATTGCTCAATGTCTACGCGTAAGTCTTGATTTTGCAGCCACAACACATTATACCCAACATGGAAAATAGCATTATATATGACGGCTCCTACGACGATCCCCAGCATGAATATAGCTGAAATTTGGGTGAATCTACGAAAACGACTGAATGGTGGAACTCTCACTGGCGTTACCCCCTGCCGCACACCCATTTGACTAGCTCACTGCCCATATGGGCTCCGAGAAAAGCAAAGGCAATATACATGATTTGCTTGATGGCGGGAGAGAGGTTGCCTCCAATCATATTGCTTTCAATGACCCGTAAAGGGTCNNCCATAGTACCCCCTACAGCGGCGGCAAGTGCCCATATTTTAATCCGGTCTGCTACATCTAGCATCGTTTGCGTCGGTGGTTGCAGGGATACTACAGCGCCGATTCCGCCAACCATAGCTCCGCCAAGTACGATGCCGAAGGCGATAAAGAAATCGAGGATCGCTTTGCTCATAAAAATGCTCATAAAGGCCCCTTCCCGGACGAGGCATCTATAATCGTTGCCTGTCCATGTGCTCTTAATCCATTCTATGGGCGGGTCCCCCTTTAATATGATAAAATAGTTTCATCTTATAGTGCGAGTTCAAAAAGTACGGTTTTCAGCACCGAGAAGAT
>DOJM01000305.1:9673-17591 GCA_003529225.1 Paenibacillus sp. | reverse complement strand
GCGACACCGAAAGCTGAGTCAAACCTAAGTTAGCATATAATTGCGCTGAAAGATGATTGTATACATTTAAATTGCTGTCCCCAATTAGCGGATAACCTGTATTGTTATAACGTCGAATGGCTCCCAAATTTGTAACGATAATACCGTCAATCGGCAAGCGTTCTCCGCCAAGCAATTGATCATATTGGTCAAAATGCAGCTCGGTCATCATACGTGGCAATCCTAAGTAGATTTTGCTATCGCCCTTCAGCTCACCCAGTTCCTTGATGTCACGCTTAGTAAAAGGTTTATCTGGTTCAAATACATCCCCTGGCAAGTACAGGCTATCTACACCAAGCTCTAAGACCATCCGTGCCTGTTCCATATTATTCACACGTACAGCTAAATTAGCTTTTGTCTTCTGCGGTTGCTCGACCTCAGCCAATCTTTCCCGCAACTGCTCAACTCGTTTCTCAGACAGCTCACGCTCTGCAGTTGGTGTACTGAATACTTTTCCAGTGCTATAGAATTTACCAGTTCCTTCATAACGGCGGTTAATGTTAGTCAGTCCTGGTTTGCCGAAGGCATACGCCGTCGAAAAGTCACGTTTACGGTTGTTATAAAGCTCTTTCGTATCTACCGTACGATCAAAGCCAATCGGATCATCGATATACCGGTCAATGGCTTCGCCGTAGCTATTCGCCAACATCACCATAAACTCCTTATCCCGCATGCGGCCCTCTATTTTGAAGGAGGTAATCCCTGATTCAATCAATTCCGGAAGATGCTCATACATGAACATATCTTTTACAGCTAGGGGGTATTCGGCCGGATATACATACCCGTCTTTTTTAACCCGATAATCCCAGCGGCAAGGCTTCATACATTTCCCACGGTTACTGCTCATACCGAATACATGGGAGCTGAAATAACAATTCGCACCGTGAACCGAGCACATATCCCCGTGAATAAAATACTCCAGTTCCATCCCACTCCGCTGACCTAGCAGCTTAGCTGTCTGCAGATCCATTTCCCGCGAAGTAACCACACGACTTACACCCAGATCACGCAATGCGTAGATCATTTCCAGATTGTGAACATTCATCATGACCGAAGAATGAATAGGAAGACTAAGCTCCATCTCGCGAATTAGCTCCAGCACTGCCATATCCTGAACANNACCATCAAGGAAACGCAGATATTCTTTAGCCTCTTCCACATCTTCTTCACTAAATAGGTTATTCACTGTGATATACACTTTTTTGTCTAGACGGTGAGCAATATCTAGTGCCTCTACGATCTCCTCATGAGACAGATTATATCCTTTACGCATCATTCTCATATTCAATACAGGTCCACCAAAATAAACTGCATCACATCGTGCCTGGATCACTTCCTTGAAAATCTCAAACGTTCCTGCGGGTGCTAATAATTCAATCTCTCTACCGTTAAAATAACGTGCCATTCAAGTTCCCTCCCAAGTTGATACTCTACATATAAATTGTACTTTACACCAAAGCTACTGCAATCCCCATTACAATAAACATAGTAATAAAAATAGTATCGAATATGCCCCACCTTAGGCGGTGAAACTGGCTGCGCGGAGCATCCATACGAAAGCCACGGGCTTCCATGGAATATACCAGATCCTGTGCACGCCTAAACGCACTAGCAATAATCGGAACCAGCAAGGACACTAACATTCGTCCCTTTTCCTTTAAAGGCAGCTCTTTCAGATCAGCCCCCCGTGAGGCCTGCGCCTTCATGATAATCTGCGACTCGTCTAGAATCGTAGGAATGAAACGAAGGGAAATGCTGATCATCAGTGTGATACGGTCGGGCTTCAAACCAAACTTTTTGAAAGGAGCCAAAATCCCCTCCAGCCCTTGATTCAGCTTACCCGGCGTTGTAGTGAATGTAAGTAGCGCAGTGAAAGTGATCAGAAAAAACATGCGGATGACCGAAAATGCGCCTAATCTTAGCCCTCCCTCATAAATAGACCACGAACCAAGCGTCAGCACCGCCTCACCCGTCTTCACAGACAGCAGCTGTACGATAAAGATAAATAGCATTAAATAACGTAAAGGCTTAGCTGCTTTCAGGAAGTATTTAAGCGGAATCCGAGTGGAAGCCATAACAACTATTGAGAAAATAGCCAGCAGCGCCATAGCCATCCACGAACGGGAGAGCAGGATAACGGCTACGTATAATAGCATTCCGGTGATTTTGGCACGAGCATCTAACTTATGCACCCATGAACCGGTCTCAATACTGCGCCCTATGATTAGCTTCTCATTCATGGCCATCCCTCTTTCCTTCGTGCTGCTCGCTAGAGTTGCCTGATCCAGATGGCAGCGAAGCGATTAGCTCTGCTAAGCTCTCTGCCGTTAAGCGAGGAGCCTCATCCGTAAGACCAAAGCGATCAGCCACTGCACGCCAGTAACGAAGGGACTGTGGAACCGTCAAGCCACACTGTTCCAGAATCGAAGGGTCATCTGCCAGCGCCTTAACGCTACCTTGAAACGCCGTGCTGCCCTCTTTAAGGACTAACCAGTTGTCCGCGTAAGGCAATAACTCATCCATCCGATGCGTGACGACGATGATCGTTCTCCCCTGCTTACGACATAATCGCTCCAGCAAGCGGATTAGCTCTGCACGGCTGATGGGATCAAGCGTAGCCGTCGGTTCATCCAGAACGATGACCTCAGGGTCCATAGCTAGCACGGATGCGATAGCTACCTTGCGCATTTGCCCACCGCTCAATTTAAAAGGATTCCGCTCTAGCAGCGCCAGATCCAGCCCCATATCCAACATGGCCTGTCTTGCACGTGCCTTTGCCTCTTCGAGGCTCATGCCGAAGTTAAGAGGACCGAAGATAAGATCCTTTTCGACCGTATCTTCAAACATTTGCTGCTCTGGAAATTGAAATACCAATCCGACTCTACGGCGCAGCGGCATTAGCTTAGGTGATTTCTCCCCCGCCTGGATGGTTACATCGAGAACTTTTACCGTGCCCTCCGTTGGTTTCAATATCCCATTAAACAATTGAAGCAGCGTCGATTTACCAGAGCCTGTCGCCCCAGCAATACCAACCATAGAGCCTAGTGGAATACTGAGGTTAATGTCGCGGAGCGCCGTCAGCTTCCATAGGCTTCGGTCAGCATAGGAATAACTTACTTGCTGTAATTCTATGGCCATAACGTGTCTATAAGCTCCTTTTCACTGGCGGGAACATCCAGATGGATGCCCTGATTCTGCAGCTCGCGTGCAAGACGCCAAGGATACGGCTCACACAAATGGCATTTTTGCAGAAGCTCCTCGTTCCGGNNATCTCATCTGCATCATGCGTAATCATAAGGATCGTATACTTCCCTTCTGCTCGCATATCCTGCAAAATACCAAGAAGATCATTTCTGCTTCCCTCGTCTAACATAGAAGAGGCCTCGTCAAAAATGACGATGCCTGGTTCCATAGCAAGAATGGAGGCGATAGCGACACGCTGCTTCTGGCCTCCAGACAGCTCACCTGGGTGTTTGGACAACAGATGATTTATTCCCAGCCTCTTCGTATAAGAGTGTAATCGTTCAGCCATCTCTTCGTACAACAAACAAAGCCCTTCCAGGCCGAATAAGATATCTTCCTCTACAGTGGCTCCAATAAACTGATTATCTGGATTTTGGAACACCATACCGATGCATTGCCGAATGCTTCCGATCGTCTCCTCACTCAGTTGCATACCACTAACCACAATTTCGCCAGCACTCTTAGGTAGCAAAGCATTTAACAGCTTAACAAGCGTAGACTTCCCGCAGCCATTGGGACCAACCAAGCTAACCCATTGTCCCTGTGAAATAGATAACGTTATATTTTGAAGAATCGGATGCTCAGGATCATAACCAAACGATACCCCATCCAGAGAGATGACAGCTTGTCCTTCTCCCTCTAATTCTTGACCTTCATATGATTCATTCATGTTAGTCATCCTTCCGCTGATGTGACTAATCAGTCCAAAAACTCTTNNAACGATATTTTTGACAATGAAGCCACCAAATAACGGACTGCATAGCCCACGGCAATTCCTGTTACTACTCCAGTGATCAGCAGCATGGGAAGATAATAAAAAATACTAAGGGATGAGAATACCATAGACGCTGCCAGCAGCTGACCGATATTATGTGCAATCCCACCAGCTATACTAATGCCAATCAAGCTTATACTCTTGCCTTTGCCACTAATCAGCATTAACACGAACATTACAACTAAGCTAAACAGCGAACCGAATAAACTGAATAGTAAGCTTGAAAAAGTACCTAGCAAAAATGCAGTAAGCAACGTTTTGAGGATGACAAGCAGGAATGCGTCCCGTCCGCGTAAAAAGTAAATACAAGTCAGAATCATGATGTTAGCTAATCCTAGTTTAGCACCCGGCACCAGTCCCATTCCTGACAATGGAATCTGCGCCTCTATTAGACTAAGCACTACTGCCACTGCGGCAAAAATAGCAATAATCACCGTTCTTTTTAAAGCTGTTGCAGATTCACTACTGGACATAGGCATCTATATCATCCTCCCCCGACGCACTTGTGATTTCCACTAATACTCTATGCGGTAGACAGACAATCGTCTGTTTGGGCAGGGTAATAAAACCAAAACCTAGGCATACTTGGTCCGGGCAATCGGCATCGTACATTTCAATCCCGTAATCATGCACCTTCAAGAGGTTATAGCCACGTTCGGTACGGACCTCAATGGTTTGTTCTTCTTTTGTAAGCTTTACCGTTTTAAATAACTCGCCATCCACAGTTACATTGGCAACGAGATTTTTACCGGCCCCACCTTTATCATCATTGTCCGAAAACCATCTCGGTGCGAGAAAAGCGAGCGCAGCAATTAACACGATGGAAATCAACCACACATCTGCGCGTTTCATAAAAATCTCCCTTATTTTTTAATTAAAATCCAGACTTATTAATTATAACGGTCTACCCTCAATCCTTCAATCAATGTTGGAGTTTAATGTAAGTTTTAGAGAGCAGTTCACAAAATAGGCACGCAAAATAAACCACACAGCCCCATTTACTCTGGCTTTCTAGCTTTTCCGAATTAATCCGCAAATAATCCCGCATACGCTATATTCAAATCAAACGCTCTCCCTTACTCTACTTGTTCCCCACCTAAAGCAAATAAACCTTATCTTGGAATTCATTATTATATTTGCCTTTTAAACAATACTGTGTTATATTTATATCGTATTTGTTTTTCGATATATTGAATATCCCCATCAAGAAGATGTCAGGCCGACTATTTTACACTTCGGCATTTTGGACACAGAGGCTTCATGTTTTCTTGCAGAAACTTTCCTTTTTATGAGATTAAATTCGAAATATAGCATTCCGATTCACACTGGCGCGGTCAATGGAGCCGCAAGGGCAAAAGAGAGGTAGGGCTTTTGTCGTATTGGAAGGATTATTCTCGCCACACGGCTGCTGGAAATAACAAGGAATTAAGACACCCGTTACTCACGAACGGCGGGGGATGAATATAACGAAAATAGCATGGCTGTACGAACCTTACATAAGGACATATGCCATGTGTGGAAAATATAGGCGCCCGATAACCGCTACCTAGCGGATATCGGGCGCTGTCTACGTTCAGGACATCTAATTTACATATTGATTCACAAAAGCTGTTACTACGTTTATATACCCCGTCTTATCCATATCATAAGCTAACCCATGCCCTGCTTGAGTCACTACGAACTTCTCTTTGGGACTTTGACACGCCTCATGTAATTCATTCATCATACTATACGGTACAAAGTTATCGGCAGCCCCGTGAATAAAAAGAATCGGCACCTTCGCCTTCCGCACCTGTTTCAAGGCAGACGCTTCACTAAAACCATACCCTGCTTTCAAACGAGTAATTAGACTCGCACTTTGAATAAAAGGGAAACTTGGCAAGCGATACATACGCCGTAGTTGGTAAGCTAATTGTGCTTTAACTGAGCTGTAAGCGCAGTCCGAGACAATAGCTTTGACCTGCGGTGGGAGATTTTCTCCTGAAGTCATTAGCACTGTAGCACCACCCATAGAGACCCCATGAAGCACAACTTGAGCACTGGGCCCAGTCTTCTCAATTATATATTCAATCCACTGCAAATAATCCTTGCGCTCATGCCATCCAAAACCAATATAATTCCCAGCGCTTTCCCCATGTCCCCTGGCATCTGGAATCAGGATATTAAAGCCCAGCCTCTCGTAATAGATTTTGGCGTACGCCCCCATATCCTTCCCTTTTCCAGAATAACCGTGAGCTAGAATCGCTGTACGACCTTCAGCACGATCCGAAAGGAGCAAATACCCTCTTAGTTGGAGCCCGTCCTCAGAAGTAATCTCAACATTTTCAAAGCTCTGACTGGAGATCCAATCCTTTCCTTCACCCCAAGAAGCTCCGGCAACCGGGGGATCAACCTTCAAATCACGATTATTACTCAGGAATTCCTTCGGTGCTCGTTTAATAGCAATTCCATAAAAGAAAAAGCCCGCATAGATCAGAACTCCTATGACGATGACAGCGCTAATGAAGAACCATACCAATTCATCTTCCCCGTCCTTTCCTCATATCCGTTGTAAATCAGTATAGCATCTACTTAGAATGCGCCCAAATATAACAATCATGACAAAATAAAACCGCCCTCGGAATATGTCCCGCGGCAGTTGCTACAACAGATCTAAGAGATGTTCGTTTAGAGATGAGAAAACGGGGAATCGAGGTTTATGAACAGAACAAACTTAACACGGGGATAGAAGCCAAATTTATATGTCGTGGATACCATGAACGAATGCTGCTGTTAAACGACATTGTTGCTGCCCAAGCTACCATTCACATGCGCAGATATCTCGGTCTGGATATTTCATCTTTTAAGAGCTATGAAGAGCAGTATCAGATTAAGTGAAGCAGCGTAGAAGCTGCACCCCTCCCCCATATAATTAGCGAACAAAAAAATAGGCCTTACCATGGGAGTTGGCAAGACCTAAGAGATTTATACCACAAAACACTGGGGGGTGTTTGGTGTCTTCAATATATACCTTGAACCTGAAAATAAGATGATGCTCACATGAAAATTACATTAAANNATTAAAAAACTTCAATTCGTCTCTTAGGCTAGATCTGGATGCTCCCAGAAGCTTAATCTACCTTTGCCGGGATAGGATAACTTAGCGGAAGAACATCCTCAAGCTTCAAGCAAGGCGAAGGTGAAAATAGCGACGGCTCGCATGATCCGCTTGAATTACACTGTTGATTTCCAGCTAAAGGAGCCCGCTTCGCTGACAGAGAAATCGACCGATTGATAGTTAGCCACGAGTGCTTTGAACTAATTGTTTCAAAATGATATAGTGAGTTCGTTGCTCGCAGGATGACTTGATAGCAGGTTGTAAAACAAAATGAAGTCGGGACCTGAGTACGGAGTGGCAACAGGCGTTTGCCTTTTCGTTGAATATTTTCTGAAGGAGGGTAATAGCCCATGAGTGATAAAATCTGTATACCGCCTGGCATTCAACAGAAGGACACTAGCTTCGGCTACACCTTGTCTATCATTAGTGGTAAATATAAAATGACTATTCTCTACTATCTCTCTGAAAACAAAATCGTGCGGTTCAATGAGCTGCAAAGGGGTATCGGTACAATACCTTTTAAGACGTTAAGCGTTATGTTGAAAGAACTGGAAGCGGACTGTCTCGTCAGGCGCGAGGAATTCCCCCAGATTCCTCCTAAAGTTGAGTATTCCTTGACCGAGAAGGGCCAATCGCTTATTCCGGTGCTGGATATGATGTGCACTTGGGGAGAGAAAAACTCCGTTCCAGCCGCGCAAGAGATAACAATACCGTTTACGATATAACGACTTATGACAAAAGCAGCATTTTCATTAATGAAAATG
>DOJM01000305.1:1394-9607 GCA_003529225.1 Paenibacillus sp. | reverse complement strand
AGGAACGATAATCAGCGTTGCAGTACACAAAAGTCGTGTCAAAGGGAGATAAAATACGGTCAAGCCCGTAGCCGAGTTTACCATCTTCACTAAAGTCTTTTTCACTTCCTCCGGCAGTTACAGCTAAAGCGATTTTTCGATTTCTTAATTTATCACTCTTCGAGCCGTATGCCCATCCGTAAGTAAATACTTCGTCCAGCCACTTTTTAAGCAGAGGTGGACTACTAAACCAGTAGACAGGGAATTGTAAGACGAGCTTATCATGCGCTTCAATCAGTTGTTGTTCCTTTTCCACGTTGATTTTTTCATCGGGATAGGCTTTGTACAGCTCGTGTACCGTATATTTGTCTGGATATTTACGAAGTTCTTCGATCCAGCGTTTATTAACAACGGATGTTTCGATGTTTGGGTGCGTAACGACAATAAGTGTTTTCAATGGTGTATCCTCCATGTTTGAATCAGATTTAGGACTTGAGTATACCCCGCATCATGGCATCGCGGAAGTATGCACTTTTAGTTCACGTACTTACCTAAAGGTAAGCACAGCAACCTACCTGCACGTATGATTGACGTATAGTCTTCGGGGCGAATCCCATCTTCTAATGAGGCGCTATTACCAGATACTTAACCTTATTTAGAAGAGCCCTAACTTTCCGAAAATTCATTCCACGATCTGCGGCATACTCATCTACACTGCTGCTTAAAGCCGTTGTACATCCAAAAATCGCAAAAGAGAGATTAGATCATTCCCCCTTAAATTTTACGTTAGATACTTATTCACATGTTCTCCCCAATTTACAAGAAGCAATCCTTAAGGGATCGGCGCCTCCATCCCGGGAACGCGCAAAGAGGTCACGATTACCACCGAAAACCTCACTTTACTTGAATAAAGGTTAGAATAATGTTAGAAGTCAGGTGATCTCAAGACAAACGGCGCGGTTCCGGGATCCCCGAAAACCGCGCCGTTATGCCATTCTTAGATATGCTGGTGAAGGGAATTGAACCCCCGGCCTACGCATTACGAGTGCGTTGCTCTACCCCTGAGCTACACCAGCTTAAGGCTGATTTTTCTGTCAAACAAAAAACATTATACAACTTTCAGCCAGAAACGCAAGCCTATTTCTCCCTATTTTCCCACTCTCCCGAACTGCTATTCCACCTGTAGTTTACGCTCCACAGACTCCAGCTTTCCACGGCTAGTGGAGGGTTTATCGCGGCGATCGTCTATTTTAAGTGAGGTAGAGACACGCTCTGCACCTGCGGCAAAAGGAGACTCATGCAGCGCTTCGACTGCTGCAAAAATACGCTGAAGAGGCCCTTCGATGATTGTACCCATGGATGTAAGCTCATAAGTAATCCCTTCTACCGTCTTAAGCACTCGCTGCATATCCGCAACATAGCTGCTAAGGCTCGTACTACCTGTTCCAATCGGAATAACGGTTACTTCAGCAATAGGCATGGGAATACCTCCTCGGAATTTTAAAGTATGTGTCTCCTTCTATTGTAACAACTCCATCGCTCTCCCACAAATGATATTAGCTTTATTATGCCCCTTCTTCTTCTCCCAAAAATTCCTCCGAAATATGACTTTCGCCACGGGTATTTTTTCTTACGTGAATTCGAGGGTCATCTGCACTACATTTATGGACTCTTTGTGGCATCTTTTCGGACAATTTATGAATCATTTTTCATATGCCTGTGGATCAATTGTGGATTACTTATGGACAGCCTGTGGATCATTTGTGGAGTACTTTTGAAGAACCCGCTCCCCGCGCGGGTTTTCTAAAAAACTGTTTACAAACACAACATCTTGGGTTATTTTTATCTAACGACAACAAAATATAGTGGAGACAGGCGCTTTGATCCTTTATCGGAATTAGAGCTTAATAGGGAAGTACGGTGAAAATCCGCTGCGGTCCCGCCACTGTAACCGGACGCCTTTTACAAGCTTTTAGAAGCTTAAGATGGGCAGATCTCCTGGCAGAAGCCACTGAGGGGTAAGAACCCCCTTGGGAAGGCGCTGAGAGGTCCTACGGAAGCCAGGAGACCTGCCTGTTTCGACGACACCAACTATGAGTGCCTGCGAGGAACAGGAACGGTGTCCGCATGCGGTCATCTTCTTAGAGACCACTGCAAATATCTGTGTGGATATTTACATAACGCATCGGGCATTTTCTGCCATCCTCGCTAGGGGATGTTTTTTTTATGAGATCACAATGAATATACGGCCGCTTATGCGGCCCCACTTCTTAATGATAGGACGATAGACTGAGAGGAGAACTATACAATNNTTTAACGGTACAACAAATGCACGAGAAGTTCTTTTAGAAGAGCTCATTGATTTAGGACGCGATATTATCGACAGCCGGGATTTGGACTTGCTGCGCGAGAATGCCAATTTGAACGGAGAGAGTTTCTCCGGTAAAATGAGCAAGTTCGGCAGTGAATATTCAAAATGGTACGCCCGCAACTTTACGATGCCACCGCAGCTAGTGCAAGCCATTGATGACAATGTCGTCTATGTGCATGATCTGGATCAATACGCAATCGGAACGACTAACTGCATTTTTATCCCGTTTGATAAGCTTCTCCGCGAAGGCTTCAACACCGGCAATGGCAGTGTTCGTCCTCCGAACTCCATAATGACAGCTATGTCACTGGTAGCAATCATTTTTCAATCCCAGCAAAATGCTCAATATGGCGGCGTATCCGCCAATAAGCTCGACTATGATCTGGCACCTTATGTAACCAAATCCTTCGCTAAACTGTTCCGCAAGGGTCTGGATTATTTTGATGAGGGACAAGCTAATGAATCTTTGGGCGAGATTACAATGAGCCGGACCGATCTGGCGGAGTTATATCCAAAAGCGTTCCGTTTTGCACTAAAGGAAACCGAAATTGAAACCCTGCAAGCGGCTGAAAGTATGGTACATAATCTCAATACCATGTCCAGCCGGTCCGGTGGGCAAATTCCGTTTACCAGCATCAATTATGGCACTTGTACTTCACCAGAAGGTCAGCTTGTAATCAGTTCCCTGCTAACAGCAACAATGAACGGACTTGGCAGTGGAGAAACACCCGTGTTCCCGATTCAAATCTTCAAATGTAAGCAAGGAGTCAACCAACAGCAAGGCGATCCTAACTATGAGTTGTTCCTAAAAGCAGCGGAATGTTCTGCACGCAGACTTTATCCGAACTTTGCTAATCTAGACGCTCCGCTCAACTTGCAGTATTATGATCCAAGTGATCCTGATACGGAATTTGCTACGATGGGCTGCCGCACCCGAGTGCTCGGTGACCGTTTTGGGCGTAACCATTGCTCCGGAAAGGGCAACCTTTCCTTTAATACACTGAATCTGGTTCGGCTCGGTCTGGCACACGGCACAGTAACAGGCCGACGTAGCGTCGCAGACGAAGCTGGCTTCTATGAGGATCTAAATCATTATATGGATATTGCGCTGGAAGGACTTCTTCATCGTTTCAACATCCAAGCCGCACAAAAAGCTAAAGCGTCTGATTTCATGATGCGAGAAGGCGTCTGGGAAGGCGGCGAAAATCTCGCTCCTGAAGACTCTGTAGGGAAACTCCTGAAGCATGGCAGTCTGTCGCTTGGCTTCATCGGCATGGCGGAATGCATGAAAGCCATGTACGGCAAACACCATGGCGAGGATATGGAAGTCCATGCCAAGGCTGTGGCTATCGTGCGTCACATGCGGGAGTATTGCGACCTTAAAAGTGAGGAACTGAATCTCAACATTACCTTGTTCGCAACACCAGCAGAGGGCCTGTCCGGCAAATTCACCAAGATTGATCGCAAGGTACTGGGTTCTATTCCGGGCGTAACTGACCGTGAGTATTATACGAACTCTTTTCACATCCCTGTATACTTCGATCTGGGTGCTGCTCAGAAGATCAGCTTGGAAGCTCCTTTCCATGAATACTGCAATGCCGGGGCTATTTCTTATGTCGAATTAAACGGCAATGCCCGCAACAACCCATCGGCTTTTATCAAAATCATTAAATACGCGCNNGGTCAGCTACTTCAGCATTAACCATCCGATTGACCGCTGCTCCAACTGCGGATACGAAGGTGTAATTGGGACAAACTGCCCTTCCTGCAACGCACATGAGAATGACGTGCACATCCGTCGTTTGCGCAGAGTTACAGGATATTTAACTGGCGATTATCAGACCCGCTTCAATGCCGCCAAACAAGCCGAAGTACGGGATCGCGTTAAGCATCTATGAATATTTGCGGATACTATCCGGAGTCGATTAACGAGGGAGAGGGCATGCGGGCCGTCCTCTTCATCAGCGGCTGCCGCCATCGTTGCCCGGGATGCTTTAATCCCGAGACATGGAACTTCAAATATGGAGAAGTCTTCACCTTAGAACGTCAACATGAAATCATTGCAGAAATCGCCGCTAACCCTTTGCTGGATGGTCTAACACTGGCAGGCGGCGATCCTTTTTTCTCGGCAGAAGAGGTGCTGGGGTTCATTCATGAGCTTCGCGCCGTGCTGCCAGGTTTCCCCATCTGGATTTACAGTGGTTATACGTATGAGGAACTAACCGCCCTTCCCGGTTCGCCGGAGTGGAATCTACTTAAGCAGTNNTGTCAGGTGTTAATAGATGGAAGATTTGTAGAAGAACTGAAAGATACTACGCTTCTCTACCGAGGAAGCTCCAACCAACGCATTATCGACATTCCGGCCAGCATGAACGGCTCGGAAGTCTTTCTGTGGCAGCCTGCTGCGCTATAATATATCAATTTTTGATATTGAAAATTAACTTGAAATAAGAAGGGATGAAATAACCATGCCGCAATTCGTAGTAAAACCAGACAATCGCCAACTGGCTTTTGATGAGAACCGCCTTTCCGTCTACGCCGACCGTATCTTGGAAGGTCTTGATCAACTAAATAAAGAAACTTTGCTGCGGGGAGTAAATTCCAAATTGCGCCGTGACTCCGTAAGCGGAGAAGAAATCAGCAACGCCTTCACTATGAGTGCTCTTGAGCTTGTAACGAAAGAAGAGCCTACTTGGAAGTTCGCAGCTGCCCGTGCCCTTCTGACTACCCTTTATAAAAAAGCAGCTGTTCATCGCCGCTATAAAGCTTATCCTGAAGAGCCTTACGGTGAGCTGTACCCACTAATTACGGATCTCGTGAAAAAAGGAATCTATCGTGAAGAACTTCTAAGTCATTACACCAAAGAACAAATTATCGAGCTAGGTGAGTGTATCGATTATACCCGCGACCTTTTGTTCGACTATATTGGTCTGCTAACGCTATCTGACCGTTATTTGGCGCATGATTTTGACGGCCGTGTAATGGAGCTTCCACAAGAACGTTATATGATTATTGCTATGTACCTGATGCACCGTGAGCCAGCCGAGAAACGTCTTGAGCTTGTAAAAGAAGCTTACTGGGCTATGAGCAACATCTACATGACAGCTGCTACCCCTACAATGTCCAATGCCGGTAAAAAGGTCGCTGGACAGCTCTCCAGCTGCTTCATTGATACAGTAGACGATTCCCTAGAGGGCATCTTTGATTCCAATACAGACGTAGCACGTCTTAGTAAAATGGGTGGCGGTATCGGCGTTTACCTTGGTAAAGTACGGGCACGTGGTTCGGATATCCGTGGCCACAAGAACACAAGCTCCGGCGTCATCCCGTGGATTCGCCAATTGAATAATACAGCAGTCAGTGTAGATCAGCTCGGTACACGTAAAGGTGCTGTCGCTGTCTACCTTGATGTATTCCATAAAGATATTCTCGCTTTTCTCGATCTTAAGCTAAATAATGGTGACGAGCGTATGCGTGCACATGACGTATTCCACGGTGTAACCCTGCCGGACTTGTTCATGGAAGCCGTTGAATCGCGCAGCCACTGGAACCTCTTCTGCCCACATGAAGTGAAGAAGGTTATGGGCTGGACGGATGAGAACGGTCGTCCGCTTGGTCTGGAAGACTTCTACGATGAAGAGCTTGGTAAAGGCACTTTCCGTGAAAAGTATGCTGAAGCTACAGCCAATCTGGAATTGTCCCGTATTACAGTTCCCGCGATCGACATCATGAAACGGATTATGAAATCACAGCTCGAAACAGGTACTCCATATATGTTCTACCGTGATACGGTTAACCGGACAAACCCGAACCGTCACCAAGGTATGGTCTTCTCTTCCAATCTGTGCACAGAAATTATNNCTGGAAAGACTTGTACCTATCCAAGTACGTATGCTGGACAACGTAATCGACATTAATAATATTGAAGTTCTGCAAGCACAATACACGAACAGCCAATACCGCGCAGTGGGTCTCGGCACATTCGGCTTGCATCACCTATTGGCACTCAAGGGCATTCGTTGGGAATCTGATGAAGCCGTAGAATATAACAATCATTTGTATGAACACATCAACTACCTGTTGGTACGTTCGAGCATGGAGCTTGCCCGTGAAAAAGGCCGTTATCCGAAGTTCGCCGGTTCCGATTGGGAGACAGGCGCATACTTTACTTCACGTGGCTACGTTAGCGGTGAACAAGAAGGTAAATATGTAACCACTGAACAATGGCGTGAGCTGCAAGAAGAAGTGGCTAAAGACGGTGTTCGTAACGCATGGATGTTCGCGATTGCGCCGAACGGTTCCACGTCGATTATTGCCGGCTCCACAGCCAGCATTGATCCTTTGTATGAACTGCTTTCCTATGAAGAGAAAACAACATACAAGATCGCTAACCCAGCACCGGATCTGTCCGACAAGACAATCTGGTACTATAAAACTGCGTTTACGATTGACCAAAACTGGTCGATCCGCATGGCTTCTGCTCGTCAGCGTCACGTCGATCAAGGCCAAAGCTTCAATCTGTATGTTCGTCCTGACATCAAGGCTACCGAGTTCCTTGAGCTGCATCTGAACGCCTGGAAGGGCGGATTGAAATCAACTTATTATGTGCGTAGCCGTGCTTTGACAATAGAAGAGTGTGATTCTTGCGCTAGCTAATTATCTTAGTGCCCTGAATAGAAAAACGATGATCAATTTCGTAACTGCGAGGAATGTTTGGGCTTCCGGCCGCTGTTGTCATCAGATGTCTTGATCTTTACCGCTATTAGCGGATGACATCCGATGACAAAGGCGGTCGCTATTGCTCCTACAGCTCCAAACTTCCTCTCCGTTACTCCATCACCGTCTTTCTATAAACAAGACATCAAAGAAAGATTACCCGCGCAAAAAAATGGAGGGATAAGAAATGCAATTACAAAAGATTTTTAACACTGAAGCGCCCAACCAATCCACACGCATCATCGATGGTGAATGCTCAGGTATTCTGAACTGGAACGATATTCGCATGCCGCATATGTACAAGCTGTACAAGGTGCTACTGCTTAATCACTGGATCGCGGATGAAATCCCAATGTCCAAAGATGCGCAACAATTTCCTATGCTCGATGCAGAGGAGCAACGCGTATTTAAGATCAACATCTCCCTGCTCGCCGTGCTAGACTCGATGCAGACGATGTTCGTAAGCGACGTGAAGCGTTATTTTACTGACTCTTCTCTAGAAGCTATCTCTGCCATTATCGGACAACAAGAAGTGGTGCATAACCAATCCTATTCCTATGTTCTTTCCTCTATCGTGTCGGAAAGTGAGCAGAAAGAAATTTTTGAATATTGGAAAAAAGACCCTGTCCTGCTGGAACGCAACCAGTTTATCTCTGATATTTATCAAGAATTCCGTGATAACCCTACGAGACAGACCTTTTTCCATGCATTGGTAGCGGATCTCATCTTGGAAGGTATTTTCTTCTATAGCACCTTCGCCTTCTTCTACAATCTGGCCCGTGACCAGAAGATGATGGCTACCAGCCAAATGATCTCTTATATCCAACGTGACGAGAATCAGCACTGCTATTTCTTTGCAGAAAAAATTTAATAAAAAGTTTTTGTGTTTTTTTTTTTTTTTTTTTTTAAAAAAAAAAAATAAATTTTTTAAAAAAAAAAAANNGCTGCTATTTCTTCGCAGAAGTATTTAAGCAGCTGCTTGTAGATTTCCCTGAGTTGAACACTAAAGAGAACATGGATTACGTGTATCGTACGATTGACCGTGCGGTAGAGCTTGAAACCAACTGGGCTTACTACACCCTTACTAATGTCCGCGGTATTGATCTTAACGAGCTTAGCGACTACATCAAATATACAGCGAACAAAA
>DOJM01000305.1:0-1371 GCA_003529225.1 Paenibacillus sp. | reverse complement strand
AACCGATTTCTTCGAAGCCAAGTCCCGCAACTACGGTAAAGTTGGCGACGATAACGGATTTGACGATTTGTAAGACCGGACTATATATTTTTTAAAAAAAGAGGCCATTCTCTACTTTTATAATGAGATGGCCTCTTTGCTATAGTAAAAAGCGTCCCTCCCCCCTTGTATCAGGTTGAAAGAGACGCTTATATATTGGGTATGAATCAATCTGAAACAGAATGCTTGCTACAGTCTTAAGCCTTGCGTTCCACACGATGTGTAGTTTCTTCTGCCAGCTCAGCTAATGCATCATTCAGTCGCAGCTTCCGCTCCTCAGCAAGCTCTTCCACTCCGTGATCATTACGAACCACCTGAGAATCCACGGCATACACTCCACCAAGAATGTAACGTGCACCGAGTACAGACAACACAGGTTTCAAAGCATAATNNAATCAATCGTAAGCAGATGCGCAAGACTGCCACCCATGAAGAGCGGGAGTACGATTTTGCCGGCCAATCCCTTTTGTGGAACTAGATCCAAGAAGGTCTTCAGCACGCCTGTATAAGAGGCTTTATAAACCGGGCTAACCACGATTACCGCATCCGCTTCGGCTACAAGGCCGTTCGCTTTAACGATAGAATCACTTTCAAACTTGGTATGAATCAAATCTTCCGCTGGCAGCTCTGCTACGTTAATACGCTCAACCTCAAAGCCCTGATCCGTTAAGCTTGCCTCCGCATACTCTATAACTGCATTGATGCGCGATACCAAGGAAGGCGTTCCGTTAATCACAACAATTTTAGCCACTTCTCCACCTCTTTCATCCCATTAAGCAGCTCACACTGCAAATATTTATCCCGACAGGAATACTTTAAATTAGTATTAATCCTATCGCAGATTAGATATTATTGTCAAACCATAAACGCTTGCGCTCATCCCACTCTTGCGATATACTAAGCAACAATATTGAATCCAAGAATCAGGCCAATGATCGGCATCCAACCGTGAGGCGTCTNNGCGACCGGAGCCTATAATGACTCCCTAAGTTCACCGGGTTTCGCCCGTTACCGCGAAGACCAAAGAGGGTCGAATTCTTTCCTGTTGTTAAGGAGATTCGATCAACCTGGGTGGCACCGCGAGCTGACGCTCCTCGTCCCATGGATGAGGGCGTTTTTTGCGTTTTTTCAAGCATAAACACCTTCGGCGTCATATAAGGACGTTAAGTGTTTGTGTGAGAAATAGAAGGATAAAGTGAGGTGTGAAACTTACACTTTCTTATCTTTTAAACAAAAAGGAGCGAGCGATATGCTGGAAATGAACTGGATCAAGGATAATCAGGAACTTGTAAGAAACACTGCCACCTGGAAAAGAGTCGACTTCCCACTGGA
>DOJM01000322.1:23253-23476 GCA_003529225.1 Paenibacillus sp. | reverse complement strand
TTGATCGGTTTTATCAGGACCGCATTAGGCTGTACTGCCTTTTCAATCCTCGCTAATTCATCCCTTCCGTATTCTGTCGTCATTGCAATAGTTATACTATTGCTCCCCCGTATAAGTGCTGCCAGACGACTTAAGGTCTCTACTCCATACATATCCTCCGCTTCCATATCGAGAAAGATAAAGCTATATGTAATTTCTCCCGCTTGCTGCTCCAAGTGATGGA
>DOJM01000322.1:18158-23158 GCA_003529225.1 Paenibacillus sp. | reverse complement strand
TGATTCAGATAGAGGTTATTCCCTCTCTGATTTGATGATATTTCAAAAGGTAGAGTAAATGAAAAAACACTTCCCTTGCCTAATTCACTAGAAGCATCTAATCTACCACCCATCATCTTAATCAGATTTTGTGAGATCACCAGCCCAAGCCCTGTTCCCCCATACCTTCTACTCGTTGAATCATCTGCTTGTGTAAAGGGTTCAAATAGAGTGAGTATCTGTTCTGCCGTCAATCCGACCCCTGTATCTTCAACAACAAAACGTAGGAACATCTCATGCTGTAGCTGATATTCCACCGTTATGCTTAGAGAAACAAATCCACGTTCCGTAAACTTGATCGCGTTGCTGCACAAATTTAGCAATACTTGCTCAAGACGATGCGGGTCCCCAATCAATTCCATGGGTATTTCAGACTCAGTCTCGATAATAATTTCCAACTGCTTTGTCCCCAAATAAATTCCTAGCATATCAGATAGCCGTCGTACAATCTCCTCGGGATAAAAGGCCACTTTCTCTATATCCAGCTTCCCTGCTTCTATCTTGGAAAAGTCCAGAATTCCATTAATTAATCGCAATAATACATGGGACGAAGTATAAATTTTCCNNAACTCTGACAAGCCGATAATCCCATTCATTGGAGTCCGAATCTCATGGCTCATCCTGGCAAGAAAATGTGTCTTTGCCTTGTTAGCCTCTTCAGCTTCTTCTTTTGCTTGTACCAGTTCCGCCTGTATCCGTCTTTGCCCATTCAACATGTAATTTAGTAATAAATACAGCAAACTTACAACAATACATACAGAAATCACATTTATGATAAGGGATAGTCTTTGAGCATTATTTAATTGTTTTAACGCTTCACTAGTAGGCAGTGCAGTTGCAACCGACCAACCAGAGTAAGATACAGGGGCGTATCCTATGTATTCTTTGTGATCGTTAACAGTAGCAATTTGTAACCCTTTCTCGCCAGCAATCATCTCTCCGCCTATATTGCCCAGACCACCTGGTTGCTCCGAAAGTTTGTCCTTACCAACAAGCTCTTGTCTGGGGTGATACATAATTGTGCCATTCTTTGAAAGTAAAATGGTATACCCGGTTTGACCGATTGGATAAGCTTCCATGATGCTTGGAATGTCATCCAACAATAGATCAACAGCTATAAAGCCAAGTACGACTTCGTTTTCTACGATTTTCAGAATAGCACTAGTGACAAGCCTTCCCGTTATATAATCTATGTACGGCTCAGTAAAGGTGACCTCTTCTGAACTAAGATCATCTTTAAACCATGGACGTTCCTGAGTGTTCCAGTCCGACGTTGCTACTGCACCTTCACTTCCAATTAAAGAGTTTTCTGTTTTGCTCACTACCCATACAAATTCCACATTGTTATCCAACGCCTCAATTGCATCCAATTCTGAGGATACATCTTTATAATTAGTGTTGGTACGTACGTCGCTTCTTGATTGTGCCGCTTTCAAATAATTAATGATCGTACGGTTCGTACTCATTTGCCGAACCATAGCTCCTTTTTGCATAAAAAAAGCATTCATCTGATCTGCCAGAGCTTTACTTTGTAATGTTAGCTTGCTCTCAATTTCATCCTTTATTATCTTGTTTGTTTGTGACAATACAATGTTTGCCGTTAGGAAAAAGGCTATAACAATCGTAATTAACATCAAATAAGTCAACTTTTTCGCATAATTTTCTTCAAATATTTTCATGATTTACCCCTTTATTTGTGCATGCTTCAAAGTAAGAATACTATGATGTGCCAGGGAGCACTACTCTTTATTACTAAAGGTCTATCTCATTTACGGATAGACTCCTTTGTGCGGTATTATTATATAGTTCAAAATTATTTTTAATGTAACACTTACAATAGTGTATATCATACAGCATAGTGAAATCAGGAGCTGATGTTTCATCGATCCAGGCACCATGTACCCAATATTGCGCAGATTAGAGAAGCAAGAATTACTAGAAAGCAAGTGGGACACCAATGATACTAGACCTCGAAAGTACTACATGCTGAGTCCAACTGGTAAGGAAGTTTACCGTCAATTATGTCAGGAGTGGCAAATGATGACGGTCCGCCTTGAAAGCTTAATTCGAGGAGGAAGCGACGATGGAAGTAGTTAAACGATACATCATGCCGTAACGCAAAAGTTACCTGAATAGCAGAGAGCAGACATTAGCTCCGTATTGGACCGATACATCAAAATCACACCATGGGAGGACATGGTTGAACATACTCTCCAACGTACCGTTGATCTCATCACAAGAGTGCCCGTTTCTCCAGAGTCCCCGTAGTTTGTTACAGAAATGTTCCAGATCCCAATATGATCAACTTGCTGAACATCAAGTAACCAGCCAGCTCATGATTGACGTATGCGATAAAAGCCAATTCCGGTATGTAAACGGGGGGGCTTCGAATAGGCTCAATCACCCATGACTTATTGAATTCAATACTCTTCCACTGTTTGGAATCCATATCAACACTTCGTCTACTTTGCACATTCGTTCCTCCAGTCTTCCCCGAAGTGTATGGTAACGCATTCCTTGGAAGTCATTATCTGTGAAGGAGCGGTGTCAGGACGTTATCCTATGTAGTAAAGCACCTACCGCATTGGGCAGGTGCTTTTATTGATTATGACTTCCGCACTGGTCTGATATACTTAAAATACCGCTCCGGATTAAAATAAAAGTAAATTATTCGACCGGGGGAAGTATCAAAGCAGTAACCAGTGCCTGCAAAATCAAAAGTTACCATTGCCTCTTCAATCTTTTCCTCCACACTACGATTTTCCTGCTCATAATCGAATGGCCCATGTTCAAAAACAATATATTCGGCTTCGGGAACATCAATCATAAGCATTTGTGGTGGCACTTCGCCTTTATAATCAAAAGGAAGTCGTACACCATGACACTCTGTACGCGGAATACCCCAATCGCAGAGTCTGCCGTCAGGGTCATTAATGTACGCCATAATCTGACCGNNTGCCCTTGATACTATCGAGTAGGCCGCAAATGGTTTCGCAGTCCTGTCCCGGAATAATACTTTGCTTTTGCCAAAAATCCCAATACCCGTTACTCTCATAGTTTTTAATGTGCAGAAATTTGTGAGCGGGGATGGTTACAAAATAGATTTTAATATTGACTGTAGATTTCATCATACCAATCTCTCCCAATCCCAAAAAGTAGCGGTCGAAAGGGTTTATTTTTGTACGAAGAACGACAGGCTTAGGCTTTTTTCGGTATTCGCTTGGAGTTACACCATATGTTCCCTTAAAAGCTCTGGTAAAAGCTTCATGTGATGAAAAACCATAATTAAAAGCAATATCCAAAATGCTTTTTTCACTATCCCGAACCTCTTTTAGTGCAAAGGCTAATTTTCTATGCCGCAGATAATCCCTAAATTGCATACCCGATATTTCCTTAAATTTTCTCGTAGTATGAAATTCGGAATAACCTAACTTGCGAGAAAGAAATCGTAGCGTTATTGCTTCACCGTTACGATTTTTAATACACTCGTCAATTTCATCAACGATTATTTGGATTTGCTTGTGCCACTCGTACATTCGTCTGTTCACCTCGTTTCAACCACTCTATAGTCATTGTAGAGTAATGGAAATTGCATTGCTTGATTCTACTTGCGGAAACCACTATTTAGTCTGTATCATATCAATTTGCAACTAGGCAGCGCATATTTTATCATCCGAAAAAGTGCGGAGACACCGTTGCGGCGACTTAATCGCTGAGTATGTCCTATTAAAATTCCGCACCCATGCCAATAATAAGCTTTTGAAATCTCTGCGAGCTTTTCATTGAAGACTTGCCCCTACTTGTGATACGGTTCATCGTATCACTCTAACGGAGAATTTTAAGGGTATCCGATTTATCCCTTCTGTCTATCCCCTTGCAACAAAAAAAGCGACCCGTCCCTCGTAAAAGGGCAGGTCGCACCTTGTTCTTACCCTCTATCAAAGCCGACTACAAACGCCTACCCCACTTCTTGAACGGAGAGCAGCGGAGTATACACAGCCACCTTTTCTTTTGATCCGCGGCATAAGGCCGATCCTCGGCCTCCAGAACAGTCGTCGCCCGTGACGACCCTGATCACAACCACGTCCGGATCAGACTTCCTCATTTTTCATACTCTTTAATGATTCTTAGTATTTTATTCCTTTGCCTTCTGAGCCTTTGCCAGTTTATCAACAACAGATTGGATGCTTGATTGAATAGCAGCAGTTGCTTCGTCTAATGTTTTCTTCCCGTTTACTACCTGTGTCAGTTCTGCAGAAAGAAATGACCAACAATCCAATTCCAAATCTGGCGATTTGTTCATGAGGGCATAACTTGTAATAGATGAATCGAAATNNCCAGAGTACTCCTTAATCATGCGGGATAGAGGAGCACCGATACTATTATTAGAGGTATTCGGTTTATAGTATTCGTTAGCGTAGTCATCTCCATTGAAATATTTAATGAAATCCCAAGCGGTATCCACATTTGATGCACCGGCTGGAATAGCCAGAATCTCAGAACCAAAAACATATCCTGTTGACTTCCGATCCTTAGAATCCGCAGGACCGGCAGCAATACCAAGCGTAAACGGTTTATAATTCTTTACATTATTTTTTGCTGATTGCAAGGACTGCAACTGACTAATAGAGGCTACTTGCATAGCTGATCGTCCCATAATGAACGGACTGCTTTCCAGGTAACTTTTTGCGGACAGACTAATCCTTTCGTCAATTACCCCAGACTTCGTGGCCTCGACGGACAGATGATAGGCATTTTTCCACGCAGTTGTATTCGCAGTAACCTCTAAAGTACCTGGATCCATGTACGTTAACCCTTCTGTTCTAGCAATATCCATTACCAAATTGCTGGATCCGAAGGCACTTAGGCCCCAAATTCGGGTGTTCTTATCTCCTGTAGTAGGGAACTCACTAGCAAGCTTTAATATTTCTTCCCACGTCGCTCCGTCACTGGGTACTTTA
>DOJM01000322.1:17524-18113 GCA_003529225.1 Paenibacillus sp. | reverse complement strand
AGAAGAGCGTACGACTCCGCTTTTGGGCTTAACCCATAAAGTTTGCCGCCGCCTTGTTTCTTCAATTCATCAAGCATGCCAGGGTATACTGTTGTCATGTCATACTGATCTCGTTTAATTAACGGTTCTAAATCTACCAGCTTTTTATCTTTAGACAGTTGTTGATAATCATATGGGTACAACACCACAAGATCCGGTGAATACTTTTGGATCGCCGAATTATAATCCGTAATCGAACCCGTACCTGTAGGTGCAAAGACTTCGATGTCTGTATCCGGGTAGTTCTTACTGAACTGCTCCCCGTACGTCCTATTGAAATCGTCTGCGTTCCAGTACAATACTTTTAAAGTATCTTTCGTATCTGCCTGGCTATCCGGATTTGCGGAAACTTGTTTACCAGTGCCAAGACCTGCTGAAGTACCTATAAACATAACACTGAGACTAGTAAGCATAACCTTCTGTAATATATTTTTCTTCAAAAATAAAACCTCCATTCAGTTGTTCAAGCGATTATCTGCTTGTATGGAACCAAGTATAGTAGAGAAAGCTTATCAGCTGGCCACCGAAATTCTTATCATTTCCTTAAATA
>DOJM01000322.1:12558-17417 GCA_003529225.1 Paenibacillus sp. | reverse complement strand
CTCTGCAGAATAACTGAATACTGTGAATTGTTAAATAGATTCCCTATTG
Organism: Paenibacillus sp.; assembly: GCA_003529225.1. GTDB lineage: Bacteria > Bacillota > Bacilli > Paenibacillales > Paenibacillaceae > Paenibacillus_AQ > Paenibacillus_AQ pseudetheri. The sequence goes on along the minus strand of DOJM01000322.1, from coordinate 17,368 downwards.
GATTAACATATGGCGGTGTTTCCAGGTTTGGTTTTAATTTATAGAAGGTCTCTAAGCTATAACCATTGTACTCTTTACTATAATCCATACGGGTTAGGGAATAACCTAAAAACTGATCTGATATGGATTTGGATTTAGCGTAATCCGCTCCGTTATAAAACTTGATGAAATTCCAAGCAAGATCTTTATTAGCAGAACTAGCTTTAATCGTCATGATCGAAGGAAGATGGATATTCCGTGTTGATTTCGGATTGTTAGGATCTGCAGGACCCGCGGCAATTTTAACAGTAAAAGGTTTATAATTTGCTATAGCAGCTTTATCCGCAGTTACGTCTCTTAAGGTTTCCATACTTTGAGTACTTACCGTCATAGCCGCTCGTCCCATAATGAAAGGATCATTGGAATATCCAACTGTATTCGATCCTTCTATGGTATTGGATTTTATTGCAGTAATAGCCATACTGAATACCCTTTTCCAAGCCGCTGTATTCATAGTTGCTTTAAGTGTATTAGGATTATACCGGGTTAACCCTTTGGAAGTTGCTATGTCATTGATTAAATAGGTGTAATTATCAAGAGGATAGTGAAGTCCCCAGATACGGTTGTCTTTATTTCCTGAAGACGGGAATTTAGCGGCTAATTTCAATATTTCCTGCCAAGTCATTCCGTCCTTCGGCAATGGAACATTATATTTTTTAAATAAGTCGGCATTGTAGAAAATGGATTCTGTATTGAAGGTTGGACTTAACCCGTAGAGCTTTCCATTGACTTTGAGTGCGTCCAGCAATCCAGGATACATTGTTGTAGTATCATAATTGTCACGCTTAATTAACTGACCGAGTTCTGCTAACTGATTCTCCTTGGACAGCTGCTGATATTCAAGAGTGTTCAGCATGATAACGTCAGGTGATTGCTTGGCGATAAAAGCTTTTAAATCTGATTTTCCATCCCATTTAACTTCCTGAATCTGAGTATTGGGAAACTGCTGTTTGAACAATTCCTCATCGAAAAAATATTTCTCTTTGTAGAGCACCTTTAGCGTTTGTTTCGTGTCTACTTGGGTATTTGAATTCGCAGAAGCATTTGGGTCTAGGCTAAAACCTGCTGAAATGACCAATAGTATAGCACTCAAACTAACGATTAATGCCTTCTTTAATAAGTTAATCTTCAAAATTATAACCTCCGCTTATTTATTGTTTAAACGATTAACCACTTGGCTGGACTAAGTATAGAAGAGAAAGCTTAACAGCTGGCTACCGAAATTCTTATCATTTCCTTAAATATTGCTGACGTTATTCATTGCATTAGATATATCGTTTATAATTATTGTTCTACTCAGTAATTAAGAAAGATACGAGAATTATGGGAGGATCTATGGCGGAAAGTACGATTTTGATGGTGGATGACGAAGCGGAAATTATCCAATTGATGAATATTTATTTCAATAACGAAGGCTACAAGCTCCTAAAAGCGTCGAATGGACTGGAGGCACTAGAAATTCTGCAGTCCGAGCAGGTCGACTTAATTGTACTTGATCTAATGATGCCCCATATGGACGGATTGCAGGCTTGTATGAAAATACGGGAAACAAATCCTATTCCCATCATTATGCTCTCGGCTAAAAACCAGGATATCGATAAAATATCAGGCCTCAGTATCGGCGCCGACGACTACGTAACCAAACCATTCAACCCGCTTGAGCTGATCGCACGCATCAAGTCGCAGCTTCGAAGGATGAACCAGTTCAACGCCGCTGCGGTTAACGCGAACGAAATACATATCGAAAACGTCGTTATTAATATTGCGTCCCATACGGTAACGGTCGACCAGCAGGAAATCAAGTTGACTCCCCGCGAGTTCGCGCTACTTCACATGCTGGCAGTCAATAGAGGGATGGTGCTGAGCATGGATCGCATCTACGAAGAGGTCTGGAATGAGCCCTTTATGGAGTCGAAAAATAGTGTCATGGTTCATATCCGAAAGCTCCGTGAGAAGATAGAATCTAATCCGCGCGAACCGAGGATAATCAAAACCGTGTGGGGGATTGGATACAAAATCGAAGGCGCTCTAAAAGCAAGGGGTGAGTAGGATCCAACCACAGTGGCTGTATACAATTCGTTGGAGATTAATGCTAATTATGATTGCAAGCCTGGCCTTAACAGGCGCAGCTATTTTTTTCGGATATTTCATGGCGGGAGCGCTGCAAAAAATCGAATACGTGGCTGCTCCGATCAATTGGAGCGTTGAGCATGCCGGATCGGTTCGCGTGATGATCATAGCCGGTATCATTCTGTTTCCCATCACTTTCTTTCTTGCCAGCTTCCGTTTGGTTCAGGATTTGCGCGAAATCAACACGGGGCTGCAGGAAATATCGGCAGGCCGGTTCGGGCGTGTGGTAACGGTCAAGGGCAGGGATGAGTTAAGCGCGGTCGCAGAGAGTATGAATCAGTTGAATAGCGAATGGGATCATTATCTGGCGGAAATTACCCTCGGTTTAGAGGAGGTTGCCAATGGGCAGTTCGACCATCAAATTCCGGAAATTTCCGGCAACAAATTAGGTGAAGTCGCAATCAGTATCAATCAGATGAGTATGCAGTTGAAGCATTCAATAGCAGAAGAACGCAAGGCAGAAAAGACCAAAAACGATTTAATTACCGGTGTATCGCATGACCTGCGCACTCCACTGACCTCGATTCTCGGCTTTCTTGAAGTCATCGAGGAAGACCGGTATCAGGACGAAGTAGAGATGCGTTATTACATCAACATCGCTTATGAGAAATCCTTGGCGCTTCGGCGATTGATGGACGAACTGTTCGAATACACGCGAATCAACAACGGGATGCCTTTGGAGTTGAGCGAGTTCGATATCGGCGAGTTAATCAGTCAGCTTGCCGAAGAATTCGTGCCGGTTACGGAGAACGCAGGCATGGAAATCAGGCTGAACATGCAAGAAGGAGAATTTAAGATCCAAGCCGATGGAGGTCTGCTGGTAAGGACGTACGAGAATATAATAGCCAATGCTATCCAGTACGGGCAGGCTGGTAAATATATCGATATTATTATTACACAGGATAAAGATGTAGTGATCGTGCGGATCCAAAATTATGGAGACCCTATCCCGGAACGGGATTTGCCCTTTATTTTCGACCGCTTTTACCGGGTAGAGGCCTCTAGGTCGAAGCAGACCGGGGGTACAGGTCTCGGATTGGCCATAGCGAAAAGCATTATCGATGTACACGGAGGGAGTATCACTGCACACAGCAGCAAGAAGGCAACTATATTTGAGACACGGTTCTCGATTTCCGGCCTTAANNGAATATCTCCCCGGCAACGCGGCTTATTCCAATCCAGGGTAGCTGCGGTATCGATGATCGTGTTGCTCGTCTGTGCGGTGGTACTATTCAGCGTTAAGAATTCAGTTATCTCCTCGCTCATGGTAAAGCTGGGTGAAAATAGCGATCTAGCGCTGATGCCGACAAGCGGAAATAACGAGATGGTTTTAATAACCGGTAAAACAGACAAAGGCTATACACTTCTCATTCATCAATACTTTTTCGACGGCCAGAGCCTAATTATCCAATACTCCATGAAACATTCTAACATGATATTGGAGTCGCAATGGGTGAAACAATCGGTGAAGCCGACTTTTCAATTAGACTCTTCAACGATTCAGGCAGTTCCGAGCATCGCCACGGATTCAGGTGTAACGTTGGCCAAAAACGGCACCATCAATTATTCTTTCAACGGGACCCCGCCTCCAGACAAGTTCATGTTAAAAGTCAACGTAAAAGAGTTAATCGTGTTCGATGACCCGGCTCAGCAGCATATGCTTACTGGAGACTGGAGCTTCCAAATTCCCGTAGAAAAAAATTATATACGAAAAGCCAATGGCCAAAGCGAGCCGTTGTAGAATTCAGCTTAAATTGTAGTGGTCACCACAACCAAGTTTTTCGCCCTATTTATGGTACGGTTCACCGTAACATCTATAGAGCGAAATTGAAGGCCTCACTATTCCTTCATCCCTTAATTCTTTCGCTATTCACTCCGCACTCTTCCCGCCCTGCGCCAATCTCTCCAAAATCCTTCTTTTACGATACAGCATCCGCGCTGCCTCGGCTACCTCTTCCAGCGCTTTGCGGTTCGTATACGCGCCGAAGAACATGCCCGCTACCGGGATGGCCTGGAACAGCTTCTTCCAGGGACACAAGGTAGAGCTGGGTTCAGAGATATCGTTAATTGATCTTTTGCTGCTGATACATAAGGATTTTAATCCTGTGCTGGAGATTGTGGTATTTGTTGGCGAGCTGAATTATATCGTTAACGGGGAGGGGCAGGAGTTAGAGGTGATGCAATTTGAGGATATGAAAAGAGTTATGAGAAGGGGCACTACTTTTCGGTTTCTTCGCTTAAATTCGAAGGTTACTTCGATCCTAAGATTTCTACAACTAACCAATGTAGATTCAACGATAAGGGGATTTCTGCTGAAAAGCAGTCGGCCTCTCAAAAAGACTTTTCCTTACTTCTGACACGTTCACTGCGATGGTTGAAGCGGCAAGTTTTAGAGCCGCCCAGTACTGGACGGCTCTTTCTTGTTCTTTTATGTTAAGCTGAACGATTAGCAAGGAAGACAGCGATATATTGGTCAGCAATACGAAAATCATTTCCACGATTCTTTCAAATCTTGAAAATAACCACCAAAGTTACCCGGGGCATTATCAAAGAAATACTCTTCACCATAACACTCTGTACGCGGGATACCCCAATCGAAGAGTCTACCGTCCGGGCATTTATGTACGCCATAATCTGACCG
>DOJM01000322.1:8126-12498 GCA_003529225.1 Paenibacillus sp. | reverse complement strand
ATTAAAGACAGCATTATTCATTGAGCCATTTAATTTACCTGACGCCATATTAATGACTTTCACAACCTGCTCTTTTGATTCAACTGTGAAGTTTAATCTGAGCGCCTCGATTCCTTTGATGTTTTGTAGCTCATCTAAAAGATTAAGCGTCTTCCCATTAAGGAGAGTCGTTGTACAATCATTATGGGAAATTATAGGGAACGTTCCGTGCTCATCTTTTAACTCATAGCTCTTCGTTTTGCAAATTCTGCATTGATTCATTTTTTTCATCGGACAATATTTTGTAAACATCAAAGGAACCTTACCATATACAATCATTTCCAGTGCGGGATAGCCGTCATTTTCTTCATAATAGGCATTCATTAAATCTTCAATTTGGCTCTTATTCAATTCATAAGATAAAGTGACTCGTTTTGCACCTAATTTAAATAATTCATAGCAACTAGTAGCATTAACAACATTTAGAGAATAGTCCGTAACAAATGGATTAGTTTCTCTGTAGTGATAAATTCCGCCATATCCTCCGATTAGTAGCTGCCCTTCTTTTTCCTTATAATCATTCTGATTTCTTCTAACAACGTTTTTGAAATAGATTTCCTTAATTCCACAGCTCACGCAAGCATCGTACTGCTCCTTAGTCGTTACAGAGGCCGTAAGGTATGGTTTTTCAGGGGCAAAGNNTTCTTTTGGCTGTTAAGCTTTAAGTCATATAAGCCCAGTACAATATCTCTTCTTGCTGCATTTAACAGTTTAGCTGGAATAAATGCATTGCATTCCTCAAAATCTACATGATTAAGTTCGAATATAGTATCATTTAATCTTGAAAATTGCTTGATTACCTGGTCTTTTGTTGTTGGATTATTAATGGCTTCGCCTAGTATTTCCTCGCTTTCATATGAATAATTAAAGCCTAAGCCCTCCGCATCTATGAAAAGCTTTGAATCTGGACATGCATATACTCTAATATCGAGGTTAAACCGCTTAAATTCTTTTTCCAATGATAATTCTAATTCTTTGTTATAGAAATAATCCTTCGTTTTATATACTAAATCTCCCTTAGTCACCTTTTCTTTGATTTTGATATAGCAGACATCGTCTGCTTTGTTGATTAATTCGCCCTCTTTATCGTACAGTTTTGCAACAGCTAAATTAACATCTTCATTGTTGTGACTTATTCGAATGGTATCGTTTTGATTTAAAGTACGTGTAAGTGTTATTTCATATCTATCTTTAACCATCTTGCTGATTGTTCCAATTTCATAACCAAAGTTATTAGGTCTTAAGATATTTGTAATATTTTTCTTATCTTCGTGAAACAAATACCCTTTAGTAAATGTTCTATTGAATGTTTTTTTCAGATTTTCTTTATCTTCTTCGGTTATTTTATGATCTAAGGCCATGCGATATTTGGATACAACATTAGCAACATACGTAGGCACTTTCATTCGACCTTCTATTTTTAAAGAATCGACTTCTTTTAAATCATGGATATAATCGCTTGTGTTTAAGTCCTTAGTAGATAGAATATAGTTTTTCCCTAAAGACGTATCTGTTGTCTTATCCATTAGTTCATACTCCTTACGGCATGAACCAACACATCTTCCGCGATTTGCGCATCGATAGCCGATTAATCCTGACATTAGACAGTTCCCCGAATAAGATACACATAAAGCACCGTGAACGAAAATTTCTAAAGGTATTTCAGCTATTCCTTTGATCTCTTTTACTTTTTCAATCTCAACCTCACGGGACAGAACAACTCTTTTAGCACCAAGTTCTTTAAATAATAAAGTTCCGTCTACATCGTCTATTCCCATTTGAGTTGAACAATGTGCTTCCATATCAAGAAAGTTTTTAACGATATAATCAAAAGCAGTCAGGTCCTGGACGATAATGCCATCAACACCGATTTTATTTAATTCGTGTATCTGCTCTTTCATCTCTTCAACTTCGTTTTCAAAAACGATGGTATTCATTGCAACATAGATTTTAATGTTCCTCAGGTGCGCATACGTAACAGCCTCTTTTAACGTTTCTAAATCAAAATTAGATGAGTATGCACGTGCACCAAATTTTTGCATTCCTAAGTATATTGCATCACAACCATTAGAAATTGCAGCTTTTAAAGCTTCCATATTTCCTGCTGGAGCTAGTAATTCAGTCATTTCTTCCTCCTATGACCCATAAATTGTACGCTAGTTAAAGCGAAGTTCTTTATTAAAGATATTTTTTGTTACGCCTCAAACTTCAGACTATTTCCATTAATCATAAAATAAGAACTATACTTAAGCTGCAGCAAAACGCACAAGTCAATGGCTTGTGCGCTTGTTTTAAATGACCTCATTTGCTCTGAGGGACGTATCTCATAATAATTCTTTAAGTACATTTTTCGCCACGCGTATCTTCTCATCATTAGCGTCACGAAGCATACCTACAATATCCTGAATATCGCTCTCAGCTGAGGTAACCATAAACTCTTCATTCTGATACGCAAACAGCTGAACTAAATTAACTTCAAGCGATTCCGCTATCTTATGTAAATTCAATAAAGAAACGTTCTTCTCACCACGCTCAATCTGCCCTATGTATGAAAAATGAAATCCGCCTTTCTCCCCAAGCGCCTCCTGAGACAAGCCCCGCTCTTTCCGAAGAGCACGAATCCGGGTTCCTACGAGCTTCAATATTTCCTTATCCATCACGGTGTTCACCTCTTAATTAACGCCTGAACCTCGCTCACCTGCTCCACCGTTGCCCAATCGCGCAACGATTCGAAGAGCGCCAGACTTCTAGTAGAATGACTTTCGTTCCTCGACCGATAGGCCAGTCTCACAGCTTGCACTACCTGCTCCATTGCTTCCATCATTCTTCCAGCCAGCTTATAATACAGCGCCAAATGATGACTGAAGCGATAAAAGTGTTCTAGATTTCCCTCATCCTCATATGTGCTGAATTCTGCTGTATGCTCCGCGAACATCATCAGCAACTCGTCCACATCCAACCTATACCGCAGCGCAGCCTGCAGAATCACATCCAATCCGGGCAGTACTTCTTCTGGATTCTCTCGCAGAAAGGCAGTATAAGAAGTCAGAACCCCCACCCGCCCAGACATAAGTTCAAGTGCATATCCGTTTGCTTGTGCCAGAAATCTGAATTCCTCTACANNTCTCCTAGATCCTCCAACCATCCCAACTCGGCATACTTATCTATGTATGCCCGTGCTTCCTCATAGTTCTCTTTCGTTTGATAAGCCATCCCCCGAGTCAGATAACTGAATCCGTAATAATAAACCAGTGGATGCTCAAGCTCGATTATTAACAGTGGAGAAGACTTAGCCTTCCGATACTGCTGCTCCTGATACAGGCATTGTACACATTCGTACAATATCTCCGATGTCTCAATGACCTTGTCCCATTTCTCCAATCGGCAAACCATCTCTATCATCTCCACAATAACATCAAGGTTGAGTGATTTTAGAAAGGAAGGGCGCACGGGTAGAGCCTCCTTTAGACTATATGAAAAATTTTTATTTTATGAAGGTACATTATCAGTGCGGTATGTTTTGGGCTGAGCAACTTTGAATCATAGAGAAACTACAGAGAAGTGCAAAACAGGCCTAAAATATGTATATATTTTACTTTTTGTTGAATACTTTATCTGTCACGACCATTATATCAGATTGATAATGGACTTAAAAGGGGTTATTTTCCTTGAGCGATCCGTCCAACATCATTAAGCAGATAATCGGAAAAACCGTTAAAGCTATACGTATCAAACAAGGTTTAAGCCAAGAAGATCTGGCCCATGAATGCAATGTCGACCGATCCTACATTTCCATGATTGAGGTTGGCAGAAATGAGCCTTCCGTCACGAAAATATTTGATCTCTGCAAGGGACTGAAAATCAAACCATCTGATTTTTTCAAGCTGATTGAGATAGAATATGAGAAAGTGCAAGAGAACGAGTGAACGTAAATAAGAGCGGAGCATGAAGCTGTTAGCTTATGTTCCGCTCTTATCGTTATTAAGGGAATTAATGAGTCTTCATAGATATTGGCATCCTACTTGTTTTAACGGTAAATACGCATCGTTCCTGCCAGAGTGTGACATACCCTGCCCTTGTAGTGATGATGTAGATACAGGTTCCTGCAGTTTTTTCTTCAAAAACTTCCCCTACTTGTGATAAGGTTCACCGTAATGGATGTAAGTGATATTTAAACATGAGCAGTAATTTGGTATATGTATATCTTATTATCCCAATCTTTGTGAACCCCTACTGGTACTGAGGGACAAAAATAGATTCTATCAGGTGCATTAGAGGATATTCTTCTCATTTTAGTATGTAATTCGCAGTTTATATTTTTTTCATCAATCTT
>DOJM01000322.1:6105-8102 GCA_003529225.1 Paenibacillus sp. | reverse complement strand
AAGTCTAAACTATTTGTAAAAGAGACTATATCATCATGTCTACTTGAAAATAAAATTAATATATCTAATAAACTATCGTAGCTTGTTATATTTCTAATATGATAATTTTCTTTCCAATTAAAAGAAAGCAAGAAATTAAAATTATCAAAATACTTATTTTCTAACAGTACATCGTGAATGGTATATGTTTCTTCATTTTTTAAACTTTCTAGCTGTGTTACATATCCTATATATTCCTCTTCATATATATATTCAGAATGTTTCTCTAATCTCTTGTTTATAATAGCTCGATTTTCTCTATCTTCTACTTTCATAATATTATCAAATACAGATTCTATATTAGTATAAGAAAAAATTAGGTTATAAGACATATTATCTAATACTTCAGAAATATTTATGAATGATTCAATATCATTTGAACTTAACATTTCACTAAATATATCATTATTAATTATTAGCTTCTCCAATCAGCCTCAACCTCATCTTCCTAATTTCATATAGATCTTTCTCTTCTTGATCCATAAAACCTTCAGGCCAATTATTAATTTCAACTTTTTCATTTAAAACTATATTTTCAACTATATTTTCAGCGTTGTTATTAAGGTAAATTAATTGTAAATCACTATACATAAATGGATTTTCCTTTTCAAGAACCCCTTTTCTGAATCCATTGACGATATGTTCGCTATGCGTTTCAATAATTATTTGAACACCTGCTGAAGCAACTACTGATAAAAATAAAGCTATATTTGATTGTGCTTTTGGGTGTAAGTGTAATTCAGGATTTTCTATTATTAATACACTCCCCTTTTTTGCAATTAAGCCAGCTACTATAATGGGTAATACGAACGAGATACCAAATCCTATATTAGAATGATGAAGACCTAATTCGTCATCAAATAACAATAGGTACTTATTATCTTTACCGGTATTAGCAGAAGTCACTTTATTACCTGGAAAAACAAAATCTAACCATTCATTTATTTGTATTTCTAACAAACTAGTGTCTTTTTTATTCCAATGGTTTCTTTCGGTATACATTTGTATATTGTTTGCATGTCTTCCTTTTTCAAGTATATAACCTAAATATTCATTTTGATCTCCTAAAACAATATTGCGTAATGTTCCACTTTTTTGTTTAGTTGAGATATACCTATTAGATCCTAAGTAAATTATATCAAGTTTAATGTCTATACTAGAGCTGTTAAAACTTACATCTAATACGTTTAAATCACTACTAGGTTTATATGTCGCAACTACATTACTATTAAGTGATATACTAAAAAAATTATCATACGAGTCCCTATTTATTAGTTCATCATATGAATGTAATTCAATCCCATATTTATTAGTTACTAAGTCAATACTTTGAACACTTTCTTCCTTTAAGGTATCAAGTGCAAGGTCAAAGAGCAAAACTGACTGAATTAATGAAGACTTACCACCTGAATTAATACCTAATAAAATAGAAGCATTCTTTAATTCAATATTGTTTGCCCTAAAGCACTTATAATTTTCGACTTTTATATTATTTATCATAATTTCCTCCAATATTTGATTTCAAAAATTCATCAATTAAAAGAAATGTTGTATCTATTCGAGCCTTATCNNGTCCATTAGTTATTGAATCATATAAATATTCATTTTCATCTAAGTATTTCGCAAATTCCGTAATCAGAACCCCTTTATTCTTTACTTCATCAGTACTAAAGTTCGATAATAAAACAGAAAAAGCAGTGAATAAAGATTTGTTAACCATATTCTTTGGGTACTTACTATAATCAAGTTTAACTTTTCTAAATGCATATTCATTAAACAATATATATGCATTATTCATTGATTTAGTAAAATCCGCTTCTAATTGATTAAATGGGATTGTTCTATAATCTAAGTTTAGAACCTCAACTACATTATCTAAAAATTCGTCCATTATCCCGTTATATTTTAATTTATTAATAATACTGATGTCTTTATAAAGGAAATAAAATCCTATATCG
>DOJM01000322.1:3533-6085 GCA_003529225.1 Paenibacillus sp. | reverse complement strand
TGAGTCTTTTCTTAAAATTGAATTACGAATTTCTTGACTATTTAAACTTCTACCACCAGTATTTAATCTTTTAAAGATATCGGACTTAACTCTGTGTGGAGTATCAGGTTCAATAATATTGCAATCAATTTGGTATGAGCGAAGTTGTCGAACAAATTTTGGATGAAGCGATACCTTTGGATCTTTTTGAAAAAATTTTTTATCGCATTCATTTTTTAAGTATTCTAAATTGCGCAGGCTAAAACCGTTTGAAAAGTACTGGTTTATTACAGATAAACGTTGTACACCATCAACAACTTGATACTTACCTTCATTACTCCTCGCCAAATAAAATACAGGAAGTGGTATTTTTAGTAAAATAGATTCTATTAACCTTGATTTTCGTGTACTATCCCATACATAATTTCTCTGAAAGTCTGGAGACAAGTCCAGAATAGACTCATCATATTCTGTACCATTAATCATTTCAAATATCTCTCTCAATGAGAACCTAGCTTGTGTAACTCTAATTGTGTTGGGATCATATGGAACTAAGATATCAGGATCGTTTTTTTTGTATACCTCTTTTTCAATTTCCACACCTTGCTCATTAATTTCATTATTGTCATTAATTTGTTTGTTATATTTCTCTATAAATGTTTCACATAGATTGTCAAGTTGTTCATTTAGAATAGACTCTCCATTAATTACTTTAACACTATGGCATAGAGAGCCATTTCCACTTGCAATCATTATTTGAATTCCCTGACTATCAATGAAAATTTGATCATTATCATTACTTGCTTCAAACTTATATTTATGAATAGCTGCCTCAGTATCCTCTAATTCAAAACTTATTTCTTTTACTATTAGCATTAGTTATCAGTCTCCTTTCTGTTTATCATTACCAATTTAATAATTCACCATTACACTTTAATTTCCTTTAATCACTTTATATTAATAAATAGTGTTTTCACATATCTCATTTATTTATGATACGGTTCCCCCCGATTTATCTTCACCGCGCGATAAATCTGTTCCACCAGCACCAGGCGCATGAGCTGATGGGGCAGCGTCATGCGCCCGAAGCTCATGCGCTGCTGCGCGCGGCGCATGACCTCGTCGGAGAGCCCATGGCTCCCTCCGATGACGAACACGACATGGCTCGTCCCGTAAGTGCCGAGCCGGTCAATTTCTGCGGCAAGCTCTTCCGAGCTCCACAGCTTGCCGTCAATNNCTTTATGTGCGCGAGGATGCGTTCCCCCTCGCGCGCCTTAACAATACCGACCTCTGCTTCGCTTAGAGAGTCGGGTGCTTTTTCATCTGCCACCTCAATCACCTGAAATTTCAGGTACGGTGTCAGCCGTTTAGTATACTCCGCGATGCCATTAATCAAGTACTTTTCCTTCAATTTTCCTACGCCAATAATTTGAATAAGCATAAGTGCCTCCTGTTATAGTCCTCTATTGAAATAGCAAAAGGACGCCCAGTGCGCGTCCCCTATAGTTTTAGTAAGTACCTTCTCTCGCCCAATCCTTATATATCTTGTGTTTCATGTATTCCCTGTCCTCATAGGGCTCAATCCGTTACTTTTCTTCCTCCCGCTCCTCCATCGCAAAATCCGGCTTTTCCCCAGCTTCGTAAGCACTCAATATAGAATCAAGCAAACCTGGGAAACGTGCGTTAAGATCCTCCGTCCGCAGCGATAGTATACGCTGTGTTCCTTGCACCCGCGTAAACACAACCCCTGACTCGCGCAGTGTACGGGCATGGTGAGACATGGTGGATTTGGCGATCGGAACGTGGAAGCCGTTGCAAGCCTGTTCTCCATTTCTATGAATATCCGATACGATATGGAGGCGAATCGGATCGCTGAGCGCATACAATACGGAAGCAAGCTGAATGTCCTTGCGGTCCGGATGAAATAGTATTTTCATGGATGATTATCCCCTTTGTCCTACTTGTAATGCGAAAAAAATTACCTAATTGAATTTTATATCAACGCATGCTATATTTCAATTGTTCGTAAGTAATCGAACTATTAAACAATAATAAAAGGAGTGCTTCGCACATGACTTCTGTAAATAACCTTTCCGCAAATGCGGATCATGAAGCCTCCGCTCCGGAAGCGACTCTTCCACGGGAAGGCCTGCTGACTCTTCTGTTCAGTATCGCTGTGGTTCTCGTCATCATGAATACAGCCATGTTCAATCTGGCACTGCCTGATGTAACCGAAGCCTTCGGCATTACAGCTGCATCCGCTTCTTGGATTGTTACCGGGTATTCCATTATGTTTTCGATTGCCTCAATCACGTACAGCCGGCTCTCTGATTTTCTGCCAATCCGCCGCCTGCTGGTGATAGGCCTGTTGACGCTAGGCTTTGCGGCTGTGGCCGGCTTCTTCAGCACCAACTTTATCTTTCTGCTTATCGTGCGCATTCTACAGGCGTCGGGCGCGGGCGCAGTAATGTCCTTATCTCTTGTTCTGTTTACCCGCTATGTCCCGCAAGCCCGTCGCGGCAAAGCGATGGCGACGATTATGTCAGCTGTTTCACTCGGCCTAGGCCTTGGTC
>DOJM01000322.1:0-3293 GCA_003529225.1 Paenibacillus sp. | reverse complement strand
CGCTTTTCCGTAACCGCTCATATCTCGTGCTGGCGGTGGTCGGAATCGCCTCCTATCTGTGCAGCTTCGCCACCTTGTTCCTGCTGCCACAGATTTTGACTCATCGCTTTGGCTTCAGTGCAAGTCATGCCGGGCTTGTGATCTTTCCGGGATCGCTACTCGCAATCTTCGTTTCCCGTTCCGTCGGACGAATCATCGACCGTTATGGCAATGCGGGTATATTGCGTTTCGCTCCACTACTTGTGTTGACTGCTACTGTCCTGTTCGCATTCTTCGCTGGGCGGTCCTGGATTGCCGTTATGCTTATCTATATGATTATGAGTCTTGCCTTCACTGCATTGTCCAGTAGTGTATCCAATGAAATCTCACGGATTCTGCCTTCCTCACAAATCGGCTCGGGGATGGGACTGTTCCAGCTACTGCAATTCTTTAGCGGGGCCTTCAGCGTAGCTATGGCCGCAAGTGCACTGGAATGGCAGCGTGGGCTGCCGCTCCGGGCAGCCTACTCTAACATTTACTGGGGACTCTCTATTGCAGCAATGCTTGCCATCATCTCAGCCATTGTCTACCGCAAGAACAACCGAGGTAGCTCCCTGACCAATATGGCAGATGCAGCAGATGCATAAAATTAATCCTCCAATGCACCTATAATTTTTCCATGCAAAAACACCTTGCGGCCCATTTCCGGGACTGCAAGGTGCTTTTTTATAAGTCTTAACGGTCCTTTAGACCACCAAATATTCAGCGTTCTTCTCACATTGGGTGCACTTTGCCGGCGGGTCCCAGTCAGAGAATTCCGTTTCCTTCAAATCCACTACATCTGGTGCATCTTCATACTCGTCCACAAACAAATCAATAGCTAATTCTACATGTTCTTTGCATACTACATACATTCAACCAAGCATCCCTTTCTGTGCCGCTACGGCCTAATACTCCTTCTATTGTTCTACCATACTTCCCACGAAAATGGAACTCCTATCTATCCATTCCAGCGATCTGTTCATCCATTGTCTACATTCTTGCCCTTCACCAAAAAAAGATTCCTCCCACCCCGAAGGGCAAAAGGAATCTCATCACTTATCTCTCTCTATTATCTCCAAACTCTCCATCCTACCCTAGAAACTCCACCGGACGATCCAGCTCATATAATCTGCGGTAACGCGGTTCTTTTTTCATCAGCTCCGCATGGGTCCCTCGCATTTCTACCGAGCCATTTTCCATAAAAATCACTTCATCCATCTGCTCCGCACCGACCAAATGATGCGTTACNNTACCCAAATTAGTGACTTACCATCCATGGCTTCGAACATTGTCTTCAAAAGATCACGTTCTGTCCGCGGGTCCAGCCCTACAGTCGGTTCGTCGAGTATGACAACAGGTGTATTTTGCAGCAAAATACGAGCTAACGCTATCCGCTGACGCTCTCCACCGGAGAAACGTTGCCCCGCTTCACGGACAAAGGTATCATATCCATCTGGCAACGAGGAGATCAACTTATCCATTTTGGCTAAGGTACCAGCTTCCTTAATTGCTTGTTCGGAAGCCTTCGGATCACCCATACGAATATTGTTGGCTACCGTAGTGTCGAATAAGTGTGGACTTTGATTAAGCACCGCTATAATAGAAGGAATATGCTCTCCATAGGCATCTGCAGCGATACCATTAATCGAAGCCGAGCCGTCAGAAGGCTCAATAACACCTTGAATAGCCTTTAATAACGTCGATTTACCCGCACCACTTCGGCCGATGATCGCAATCTTTTTACCTTGTGGAATATCGAGACTGAGATCGCGAACCGACCAGTTAGCCTCTGAACCATAGTGGTAACCTACATTTTCGAGCTTGATGTGAGCACTCTTCATGGCCTGTGGTATAGCATCGACTACAGATACAGATGCTCATTCAGACACGATGTTCTGCTCAGTTCCATTTACACCAGACAATCGCTCTAAGGAGTTACGGTACTGCGGGATTTTCTCCACTGCTTCAGACACTGGCAGAAAGGCATCTGCTACAGGAAAAACAACCAATACAAACGCCGCAATCAATGTACCCGCAATAGCACCATCTGCAAACTCTCCAGCGGCCCAATACAACATAGAAAGCACACCAATCCCAATTACCGCTTGCCCAATGAACGTACGAAGACGTGCCCAGCTGCGCAGCGCTGCATCGGTTTTGGCTACTTTTCTCTCATCTGCTTCATAAGTGTCTACGAACTGGCTTTGTCGTCCACTAATGACCCAGTCACCCATACCAAGTACGGCGTCAGTCAGCTTTTGATAGAGACGATTACGCTCTACTTTCACTTCACGTTGGCGCTTCTGTGTGAACAATAGAGACAAGAACGGCAACACCACAACTAACACCAATATATACAGAGCCATCAATAGCGCAAAGGCGATATCAAAAGTGCCCAACGCAATCACTGCCGCTCCATAAATCAGCAAAGCAATTATGCTTGGAAACACTGTGCGCAGATACACATTTTGTAAATATTCAATGTCATCCGCAAGCATCCCGAGAATATCCCCAGTTCGGAACCGTGACGATAGGAACAAGGCTTGAGGCTCCAAAATATTGTACAGACGCACACGCATCTTAGATAGAATCCGCAAAATCGTGTCATGGCCAACTAAACGTTCCACATAATGAATAACAGCCCGACTCGTTCCGAACGTACGCACACCTACAATCGGTACATAAATCATTAGAATATTTTCGACGGGTGTAGACGCTTTTGAGATCAGAAATCCTGAAGTATACATTAATGATGAGGCTGTGAAAATCGTCAACGCCCCAAGCACGATAATAAGCACAAAACGCCAAAAATACGACGATACATACGGAGCAAACCATCCTTCACGTTTCAATGGATTCCCTCCAATTGCGACCCAATCAACTCATAATACGCACCCTTGCGGGCAAGCAACTCCTGATGGGTACCGATTTCTGCCACTTTTCCTTGTTTCATTACTACAATAACGTCCATATCGAGCATCCAGTGCAGGCGATGTGTAGCCAGAAAGACCAGCTTTCCTTCAAAAAGAGGCACCATCGTCTCCTTCAGCTCATATTCCGTCTCAATATCCAGATGTGCCGTTGGCTCATCTAACAACATAATCGGACGACTGCTGAGTAAAGCTCGAGCCAGCGCAACCCGCTGCTCCTGCCCACCACTGAACGAACGACCGCCGCCGCCGATCATCTCATCAAGACCATTCGGAAGGGTTGCTACCAGCTCCGATAATCCGGTAGCTTTCACAGCTGCAGCCACAGCTTCCATAGAAGCC
>DOJM01000326.1 GCA_003529225.1 Paenibacillus sp. | reverse complement strand
TCGAACTATTTGTAGCAGCGCTACCTGCTGAAATTGCCGTATCTTCGTCTGAAGCGGGCACACTTTGAGTTTGTTCTTGCGGAGTCTTCTGACTCTGCACAGGAGCTGACGCAACCTCTGAAGAATAGGTTGGGAATAGCATAGTTATGATTGTTCCTAATATTACGAGCAGTTTCTGACCTCTCCGTTGAAAATACATCCCCATCTGCCTCCTTTAGTACCTGATCACCATCATATTCTTAATTGTTATCTCCATAGATGGGTAGATTTATGCTGATAACAATGCAGTTTTGGTTAAGATTTCTTGAAGGAACCAATGCGTGTATACTAATAGAACGGGGAATTCCCGAGCCAATTATAGATTACNNATGGAGACATGAATGTCTAATTTGTTTGCACCGTATGAATTGAAGGGATTATCGCTGAAGAATCGTATTGTCATGCCACCTATGTGCCAGTATTCGGTGGATAAAGAGGATGGCATCCCTAATGATTGGCATTATGTTCATTATGTAAGCCGTGCTATTGGCGGTACAGGATTTATTATCGTGGAAATGACTAGCGTACATCCAGATGGCAGAATCACTAATCGAGATACAGGAATCTGGAGTGATTCGCAAATTGAAGCTTATCGTAGAATTACGGATGGTGTACATGCGTATGGATCGAAAATCGCTGTTCAATTAGGACATGCTGGGCGAAAAGCTGTGGATGCAGAGCTGCCAGTGGCTCCATCAGCAATTCCTTTTGATGCTAATTTCAAAACGCCACAGGTTCTTTCTAAAGAAGGGATTTCAGGATTAATTGAGGCCTTTCGTGGAGGGGCTCTGAGAGCTATAGAGGCAGGATTTGATACGGTCGAAATTCATGGTGCACATGGTTATTTAATTCACCAGTTTCATTCACCATTGACGAATACCAGAGATGATGAATATGGACAAGATCCTGCGTTGTTCGGAGAACAGGTAGTTAAAGCAGTCCGAGAAGTGGTTCCTGTGGACATGCCATTGATTATGAGAATATCTGCGAAGGAATATGTAGAGTGTGGATATGATGCTGAATACGCTCTGGGTATTTGCCGACGGTATAAGGATGCTGGAGTGGATCTGTTCCATGTTTCTTCAGGAGGAGAAGGTCCTATAGGTTCAAATGGAGGGCTGGGTGCAGGCCCTGCTTATCAAGTGGATCTGGCAGAGTTTATCCGTAGTGAATTACAGGTGCCTGTAATTGCAGTGGGACGGCTTGAATCCTTTACTGAGGCACAGTCCATCGTCGAGGAAGAACGGGCAGAGCTGATAGCCGTTGGCCGTGGGATGTTGAGCGATCCCTATTGGGCTTTACATGCGGAAGAGGCACTTGGAGGCGTACGTAATGTCCCCAAACCTTATGAACGTGGGATCTGGAAAAAGGGATAGCGCGCTTTGGATGTGAAGTTTGTCACAGATTTTATGCTCCTTCTAAGGCAATCTTAATAAAGATAAAATTTGAAGGAGCTTGATAACGTGGGGATGGTTTTAAGTAACGATCGGCTAACTGACGGAGTGTACCACCTTAAAGTTGAAACGAATAGCGGCGGTGAAATGGGTCAATTCTACATGTTACGGGCATGGGGTGCTTATCCGATCCTTTCCAGACCGTTAAGTATACATGAAGTAAAAGAAGATAGTGTAGAATTTTTATATCACGTAGTGGGGGAAGGCACTGAGATATTTTCACGGTTGACTCCTGGTGACTCAGTAGAGCTTGAAGGGCCTTTTGGCACGGGATTCCCACAGGTCGAAGGCAAGGTTGCACTTATCGGTGGTGGAATCGGAATAGCGCCGCTATATTATTGTGCAAAGCAGCTGCCTAGTTGTGATATCTTTCTAGGTTTTAGTCGGGAAGCTTACCGGACAGAAGCTTTTCGTCCATTAGCAGCCGAGCTTACAGTAGATGTAGGCGGATTTATTTTAGATCGTGTGGATTTTAGTCAATATGATCATGTTTTCGTCTGCGGCCCACATCCTATGCTTAAAGCTGCACAGCTTAAAAGCATAGCGGCTGAAGAGGTGGGTAGCAATACAAAAGTTTATCTCTCTCTAGAGAATCGAATGGCTTGCGGCATTGGTGCCTGTCTTGTTTGTAGTGTTTCTTGTCGTGATGGTCAGCGAAAAGCCTGTGCAGACGGACCCGTGTTCCTTTCTGAGGAGGTGATTTTCCATGACTAAGATGAGCACAACAATTGCTGGCGTTCATTTTAAGAATCCGATTGTAATGGCTTCAGGAACATTCGGCTTTGGTCGTGAATATGGAAAGCTGTATGATGTATCTTTGCTAGGTGGAATCTCAGGGNNTGGCACTCGAGTTTATGAGACAGCCTCTGGCATGCTGAATAGTGTAGGATTGGAGAATCCTGGTGTAGCTGCGTTCTTGGAAAAAGAATGCCCTTATTGGGAAACACTCGATACAGCCCGTTTGGTGAACCTTGGGGGCGGGACGCTTGAGGATTACGTACTTGGAGCAGAAATGATCCAGCGTGATGCAGATCTTCGATCAAGCGTAGGTAAAACTGCTGTTGATATGATTGAGTTGAATATTTCCTGTCCAAATGNNGTAAAAGAGGGCGGAATTGCCTTTGGAATCAAGACTTCAGAAGCGCAAAAAGTAGTACAGGCTGTTAGACGTGCCACTAAGCTACCACTTGCGGTAAAGCTGTCTCCAGGGGCTGAGAATATCGTTGAGATGGCGCAAATGTGTGAGGCAGAGGGAGCAGATGCTGTCTCGCTGATCAACACCATTTCCGGGATGAAAATTGATGTGCGACGAAGAAGTAGTGTATTTAATAACTTGTATGCCGGACTGTCCGGTCCAGCGATTAAGCCAGTTGCTTTGCGCATGGTGCATCAAGTCGCACAGAACATATCTATTCCAGTAATCGGAATGGGAGGCATCACCACAGCTACTGATATTATTGAATTTATTATGGCAGGTGCTTCGGTAATCCAAGTAGGAACCTACAATTTCATGAATTTGAGAGCAGGTAGTCAGCTTGTTGAAGAGCTTGAGCAATTCATGGTTCAAGAGAATATTCAATCCTTGGATGAAATACGTGGCATTATATAAAGTGGAGTAGTGAGGAGATACTATTGACTTCTAACAAGATTAACCCCGAGGATATTGAGCTGACGGCAACGGCTGTCGGACGTGATCTCTTACTCGTAATTAGTGGAGGCGTTCGTCATATTGGAGCGGCAAGTACTGCGTATTTAAATGGAGAGCGGGTAGAAGTGCAGACCTCTGCCGTTCCTCATCATAAAGAGCATACGATAAGCGAAGATATTGCCATCAGGGTTGCTGAGACTCTAAACAGGACGGTCACAGTTGTTATGGGTATTCATTACGACGATCTCACGAAAGAAGGCATTAAAGAGGTCGTTGAGATCGTAAATAATAAATTAAATCAATATTTAGCGCAACAAATGTGAAACGGGATTGGCAATTCTGCGTAAAAGATATCAAGTGAGTATTTAAATTATCTTTTGGAGGAATGAAACCATGTCTATATTTAAAAGATTGCGCGATTTAACGATGTCTAACGTGAATGCGATTATTGACAAAGCCGAAGACCCGATTAAGATGACGGATCAGTACATTCGTGATATGACCGAAGATTTGGAAGATGCAGAGAAAGCGGTAGCGGCTCAAATCGCTATTGAGAAGAAGTTCAAGCAGCTGTATGAAGAGCAGGAAGCGCTTGTTAACAAACGTACGCAACAGGCACATGCTGCGGCTCAAGCTGGTAATGTTGACCTTGCTCGCCGAGCTCTGGAAGAGAAGAAGTCTGCTGAAGCTAAACTGGTAGAATACAAAGCTAGCTTCGACCAGAACAAAGCATCTGCGGATAATCTTCGCGGCAAACTTGACGAGATGCGTAAGCAGCTCACTCAAATGAAGAATAAACGCGAAACCTTGGTTGCACGTTATAATGCAGCCAAAGCTCAAACTGAAATTAATAAAGCGATGAGTGGTTTCAGCTCTGATTCCGCATCTGCTGGCCTGAAACGTATGGAAGACAAAATGCTGCAAGCAGAAGCTCAAGCTGAAGCGAGCAATGAGATGAGCTCGGGCAACAAATCACTTGATGATGAGTTCGAGAAGTTGAACAAAGATCAAGCAGTAGAAGATGAATTGGCTGCTCTGATGAAACAATACGAGAAGCAATAACATTTGATCTTAGCCGTTTCACGGCTGATGTTCACAGGCGAAGGGGAGACAGGAATATCGTTTCCGCTTCGCTTTATCTATGCTTATGACAGCATGCAAAATGAATAAGCGGGGGCTATAGAATGGATTTCCATATCCTGGTGTCCATGGTCGTGTGGACAGTGAGCGGCGCGGTGTTGCTGTTTGTGCTGATGTTCGTAGAT
>DOJM01000324.1 GCA_003529225.1 Paenibacillus sp. | reverse complement strand
TTCTTCATAGAATGCAATGGTCGCGACCAACGCTATGGATTTCACAAAGCCGGCCTTACGGAGATTTGGAAGGAGAGTTACCGAAGACCTATGGGATACGCACGTTTTTTACTAGAAAAGAACAGCCTCATATATAACAGTTATTGATTTGTCTCCTATTCTATGTCAATATAATGCAGAGCAGATGGCGGCCACATACGACCGTACTTTTGTATTATGGAAGGGAGATGGGCATGGTAAAACAATTGCTGCGGCTAATGACCGAGCTATCCTCACACCGATGGCTTTCACGGTTAATGGGGTCTTTTTCTCATAGTAGACTCAGCCGTTTTCTAATCCCGGTATTTATTAAGACTTATCAAATNNTCCGCCCAAGCGGAGAAGAATCCTGGAGAATATCTCACTCTTAATGAGTTTTTCAGCCGCCGGCTGAAGCCTGGCATGCGGCCTATTGCAACCGATGCTGACGCTTTAGTTAGTCCCGTAGATGCAATGATTACTGCTATGGGTGACATTTCCTCGGGTACGATTATGAATGTAAAAGGGCAGGATTATAAGGTCGAGGATCTACTAAATCATTCTCCGCATCTGGAGCTGTACAAGAAAGGTTTTTTCTTCGTCCTTTATCTAAGTCCTACGGATTATCACCGGATTCACTCTCCCCTTACTGGACATAAGGTTGAGAGTGATCACATTCGTGGACGAGCCTATCCTGTCAACGATTTCGGCATGCGACATATGAAGGGCGTACTGAATCGCAATGAACGTCTTATCACGTATATCGCCGGAGACTTCGGAGAAACCGCAGTAGTAAAGGTAGGCGCGATGAACGTCAGCAGCATCGGGTATACGGATGCTAACGCTACCGAGTGGCAAATCGGCGATGATCTAGCCTATTTCGAGTTCGGCTCTACTGTAGTGCTGCTTATGGAAAGCGGTACTTTTACCCCGAGACCCAAGCTTGAGGTCAACACGAAGGTAAAGATGGGGGAATTGTTGGGGGCGCTGCATCGGCCGCTTTAGTAAGGCTACGATATAACAAAATAAGGGTATCCCTAACCGATTGAAAATCGGCACCGGGATACCCTTATTTTGTTTATTTCACTTTAGAGGTTGTAACGCTAGCATAGTAATCCAGTACATTGTTGATGATCACTGCTGCNNCGGATCCATTTCTCCACTGCTGCCTCCATTTACAATACCAAGATCTTTGAAGGCATAGACCGCTTCTTTAGCATAACCCGCAATAGAAGCATCATCTGGGAAGTCATGGTTAGTCGCTTGCGGCAATTCAACATTCAGTTTCTTCAATGCATTGAATAGAATTACACACAGATCCTGACGACTAATACTCCTATTAGGAGCAAACATGCCATTACCGATACCATTGATCAGTTGATTAGAAGTCCCAATCTCAACATAGTTTTTATACCAAGCATCCTTCAGAACGTCAGTAAAATGCTTTTGATTCTCACCCATGCTGAAGTTGAAACTTTTCACTACCATGGCAACAAACTCAGCACGGTTTACCTTCCCACTTGGATCAAAGCTTCCGTCTGTGCGTCCGCCGATAATATTTCTCTCCACCAGCGCTGCAATCGCAGATTCTGCCCAGCGAGGAATTAGAGTAGCATCTTTAAACTTGTTTTTAAGCTCTTGTCTGATTTGCTCCGGTGTCTTCGTTTTTCCATCTGTTTTTGGAGGCTGAGGCTGCTGTTCTCCAGGTTTTACGACTTCTCCAGGAATCGATGGTACTGAAGGTATCGCTGGGGTAGTCGGTGTTGGCGTACTTGGTTGACCACCATTTCCACCTGATCCACCGCTGTAAGGTTTAACCATCACAGAAATCTGTACCTTCAGGCCAAGTGGATTAGCTATACCCTCAGGCAAGATCAGATCCCCCTTGATGGTGTACGTTCCTTCCGTATNNCGTATTACTGTTATAGCCTACCTTGTTCCACTGAACAGAAACGACCTTATTCATCCCGGTATTCAGGGTTACTGATACTGAAGCTGGTAGCTCTAGTACGTCAAAGCTGGTACCATAAGCAACACTTTTACTTGCTAGTGCTTGCACTGCCGTGATTTCCGGTATCGTAATGACCTCCGGCAGTACTTCGATCGTAATGGATGCCTTCAGGTCCTTTGGATTGCTGACACCTTCTACAAGTACTAGCGCTCCTTTCAGGATATAAGCTCCTTGCTTATCGCCATTGTAACCTTCACTATTCCAATCGATGGATATTGCCTTTGCCTCACCGTTGTTCAAAGTAGCTATGATAGAGGATGGTAGCTTCAATCCATTAAATGGAGTGCCGAATGGAACGCTCTTATTTTCCAAAGCCTGCACTGTGACAATCTCAGCGACACGAATCACTTCCGGCATTACCTGAATGGTGATGGAAGCTTTCAGATCATTCGGGTTGATCATTCCTTCTTCTAATACCATAGTACCGTTCAGTACGTATGATCCTTCCACATTGCCGTTATAACCAGCAGGGCTCCATTTAACAACAAGATCCTTCTGCTCATACGTATCAAGCGTTACTGTAACTGAAGACGGTAATTCCAATTTATCAAAAGCGGTACCAAATTCAACATTTTTGCCCTCCAGCTTCTCAACTTTAGTAATCTGGATAGGTCTAGTGCCTTCTGGCAGTACAACCACTGTAATAGAAACAGTTTGATGGGTACTATTGAGCACACCCTCAGGAAGCTCAAAGCTACCTGCCAGCGTATAACTCCCCGCTTTTCCACCGTTGAAATCTTTACTATCCCATTTTACAGGCAAGTGAATTACCTTTTTATTGCCCAATGTAGCTTCCACTGTAGCTGGTAGATTCAATTCTCCTACAGAAGTTCCGAACGGCACACTCAGCAGTTGCGGCTGAACAATCGATATAATTTCTTTAGCATGGGTATCTTCTGTCCATTTGGCATAATACACCGTGCTTATCTTCATTACCGTTTCTACGGTTAATGCATTACCGGTCCCTTCTTTATTATCAAACCAGCCAGCAAAAATGTAGCCTTCACGTTCCGGTACCCGAGGTAAGGTGCTTAATGCTTCACCTTTAAATGCGGTTACTATGGTAGGGGCCGGTGAGTCCAAATAATTCTGATCGAATGTGACTTCAATCGGATCAGCATAAATAAGTTCAACATATTGTAAATTTGCATTTAGTCCGTTAAAAATCATATATACATTTTGTTCGCCAGTTACTTTGGTTCTGTCTAGGAAGGTTTCCGCTGTCAAATAATGATCAATGTACGAATTTCCAGGCGTTTGTTTGGTGCTTGCCATTCCATAATTCCCCCAAGTAGCGCCTGCTTTCTGAGCAAAACTAATGCTTGCAAATTCATTGCCAAGATCAAAAGAACCTCCGCCGCTGTAGGCATCAGCGTATGCTCTTCCTTGTGTAGTAGCTCTTTTAACTGGTTTACCCGTATTGTCAGCCTCTGTATAGAATTTAAAAGATGGAGACGATCCGCCTTCACGGGCATACTGCACTCTTACTTCCACAAGATTAGTCAAGTCAACCTGACCGAAATAAACAAGGTCATTAGAATTGACATAACTCATGGCGTCCGTACCACTTTCGAATCCGAACTGGGTATTAGTTGCATAAATCCATGGTGCATGATAAGGATAGATTCTAATACCGTTCTCTACTTTCAGCGTTTCTCTCGGAGCAATATTGATTGGCATAGACGATATGCTCAAATCTGTTATAGCCGCT
>DOJM01000325.1:15035-17842 GCA_003529225.1 Paenibacillus sp. | reverse complement strand
TTTTTCCTAACGATATTACTCTGTACAATGTAAATCCCCCTTGAGACTTTATATTATTATGATATTGATAATCAATATCATTTAGATCCTTGTTTAATATAACGTCTCCGTGGGAAAACATATATACACGCTAATACATCAATTTGGCTATGGACGATTGTCAGCTTAACTTATGGCCGGTTAACAAATCTGTCTGTATCTCCAACTGACGTTCGAGTGCAAGCCCTTCGCTGCCCCAAAATTCCTCAAGCTTGAGGTAATATATGCGTTCATTCCTGAATGCTGAAAGATTGCGCCAAACCACACTCTTGCTAATGCGTTTACGTGTTCTCGACATCCAGTCCTCTCGTCCTGATACAACCACAAACATATGGTCAGCCGCGTATATTGGCAATTCCGACAGTGAGATGCATAGATGATCATTTCGCTCCAGAACATCTGACCTTACCTTGTCCGGCGGAGCTAGCCCTAGCATTGGATACAGATTGTACACACCTCGGGCTGTATGATTCCAGATATAAATACTGTTATCTTGCCTAATCTCATACACCGCTACCGTTTCACCAGATTCAATTAGTGAGGACAAGCGCTGCTTGGCCAAATCTATTTTCAAATGATAGTGCCTTATCCATGCCTCTGCCTTCTCCTCTTCTCCCAGCAGTCTGCCGAATAAACGAATCTGTTCTAAGCGGTCCATCTCATCACATTCCACCGTAACTAGTGGACCNNAGATAGGTCGGTGCAATGACTATATCAGCTTCCAGTCCAGACAAGTCCGCTTCCGCCGGACATCCCTGTAATTCAAACGATCGTACATCCGCCAGTTCCGGCTGCAAAAGCAATGAGTAGTTCATCACATCTTTTTCAACCCCGACAGGCTTCACGCCCAGCGCAAGTAAATCCCCGAAAAATTGCAACGCTACAATCCGCTTCGGTTTGGGACGCAAACGGAAATCTGTTGGAGTCATCCCGGTGACTTGCTTGAATTTCCGGCTCAGATATAGTCCATCTGAATAGCCTACTTTTTGAGAAATTTGCTGGATTGTTGCTTGGCTGGACATCAAATATTTTTTCGCTTTATTCACTCTTAAATGAGCTACATATTCGGTGAAGCTCCACCCCGTCTGCTTGCGGAACCATACTGAGAAATAGCGAGGATTAAATCCCATCATTCTAGACATCATCTCTCGCGTAATCTCCTTTTGGATGTTCTGGTGAATATAAGAGAGCATTCTGAAATATGAACTATCCGTAATGTCTGCTTCAGTGTCAGCCTCTACGACCAGTTGATGCAGCTGATACAGCAAGGATTGAATTCTATCTGCCTGTACTTCTAAATTATTGGCAGCAACATCTTCCAATTCGCTGAATAAGCGGGTTATTTTATTCGTCGTACGTACTGGTAAAATCCCATTGACCGGAAAAAATTCACGGCAAAGTCCATAAACCAATTCTTGCTCAGTGCTATTGCTTAGCCCATATACCTCATAGGAGATTGCTAGAACAGAGATAACGGTCTCTAATGGAGCATTAATATGATAAGTCGTACCTGCACTTAAAAAAAGAATTTCACCTATTTTAAGAGCTACTGTCTCTCCTTCAATGGTTATTAGAACGGTAGCTTCTATTGGTGTCAGGAAGAGTGGGGACTGGACCATCTGGAGATTACTGATGTGACCACCACCGCATTNNACCAGGTTATTATTAGATAGCTTCATTCCTGCTCCCTTCCAGATCATCAGGCTATTAAACCTTGAAATATAAAGAAGGCGCATAAGGCTTCTCTCCGCTCGAAATGGATAAGAAGCCCTATACGCACAACATTAAAATCAACCTATTCCTTAAGAATTTACCGCTATTAATGGTCGTCAACGACACCAAGCGCCTTATTCTTCTCTTTGAACCGCTCATTGTGAGAAGAAACATAAGCAACTTTAGCCGCAGTTGGATCTATGAACAGCTTGGCACTATTAAGCGCCAGAACTGCATCGGTGAAGGCACCGGCAATTAAACGTACCTTACTTGTATAATCCACAAAGTCACCAGCTGCAAATATGCCTGGGAGATTGGTCTCCAGCTTATCAGATACGTTCGCACACCATTCGCCCATATCAAGGCCCCACTCTTTTAACGGACCAAAATCGCTCTTAAGACCATGGTTTACGATCACTGCATCCACTTCAAATTGCTCTGATTCACCTGTCTCTATGTGGTTGATCGTCACCTGATCTATCGTTTCCCCATTACTGCTGTGTAATTGGCTTACTGCATAGGGCACGCGGACATTGACCGAAGATTCCTTCATCCGCACAATATTTTTCTCATGACCCCCAAACTGTTCACGACGGTGCACAATCGTTACACTTGCTGCAATCGACTCCAGTTCATTTGCCCAGTCTACTGCAGAGTCTCCTCCGCCGGAGATCAGCACTCTTTTGCCACGGAATGGCTCTAGCTCCTGAACGGTATACTGAAGATTCGTCACCTCATAGCGATCCGCACCTTCGATTTCGAGCTTAGCCATTTGTAGGATTCCGTAACCAATTGCCAGAATAACGGTTCGTGTCCAGTGTTGTTCCCCGGTAGACGAGGTTAAGATATATGTCCCGTCTTCCTGTCTCTCTTGATTCATGATTTGCTGTCCCAGCACAATGGTGGGTTCAAAGGTCTGCGCCTGCTCCTTGAGCTGCCCGATCAGCTGATGACAGAGAGTCGGCGTTACTCCGCCTACGTCCCAGATCATTTTTTCAGGATAAATAAGCATTCTTCCTCCGAGCTCATCCTTCGCTTCAATCAACTTCGTCTTG
>DOJM01000325.1:9931-14961 GCA_003529225.1 Paenibacillus sp. | reverse complement strand
GTCCCTCCAAAAGTATATTCTATTGATGCCCTTAGCTTCTTACGCTCCAAATTGTGCCTCATGTAGTCGACTGTAAATTCCGGCAGTCTGTAACAGTTCTTCATGTCTGCCTTGTTCAGCGATACCACCTTCCGCAACGACAACAATACGGTCGGCATTCTTGATCGTTGCCAAACGGTGAGCAATAACAAGCGTCGTACGACCTTGTGACAACTCTGCAAGTGCTTCCTGAATTGCGGACTCTGTCTCGGTATCCAACGCCGATGTGGCTTCGTCTAGAATGAGAATCGTTGGATTCTTCAGGAACATCCGGGCAATGGACAGCCGCTGCTTCTGACCTCCAGAGAGCTTAACGCCCCGCTCACCGATCATAGTATCCAGCCCAGCAGGCTGGGATTTGATCAGTTCTTCCAGTTGGGCGCGCCGTGCTGCCTCCCAGATTTCTTCATCAGAGGCACCCAACCGCCCGTAAGCGATATTCTCACGGATGGTTCCGTCAAACAGAAATACATCTTGCTGTACAATCCCGATGTGTGAACGAAGAGATTCAAGCTTCATGGAACGAATATCAATTCCATCAATGCTAATGTTACCCTCATTTACATCATAGAAGCGAGGTAATAGACTGCAAAGCGTTGTCTTACCCGCACCAGATGGACCGACCAGAGCAACGGTCTCTCCTGCTTGAATCGATAGATTCACATTTTGGAGTACGTTTTCTTTATCGCTGTATGCGAAAGCCACATCATGGAAGGTTATATTCCCCTTAAGATCATGAACTGTCTTAGCATCTATCGCATCATCAACATCCGGCTCCGTCTCCAGCAGTTCGAGATAACGTTTGAAACCTGCAATGCCTTTGGGATAGGTCTCAATGACCGAGTTAATCTGTTGCAGTGGTCCTAAAAATACATTGGACAACATCACAAAAGCAATAAATTCACCGTAGGACATTTGCTTCTGGATTACAAAATATGTTCCGCATACGAGAACGAATAACGAGACCAGTTTCATGAGAACAAAGCTAAAGGATGAATTCCAAGCCATAATTCGATAGGTCATCAGCTTCGTTATACGGAAGCGTTCGTTATTGATCGCAAAGCGGGAAATTTCATGGTTCTCATTAGCAAAAGCTTGCACAACGCGGATGCCGCTTACATTGTTCTCCACGCGTGCGTTATAGTCAGCAATGTCCGCAAACATGATGTGGAAGGCTTTAGACATTTTCCGGCTGAAGTACATGGATAAATAAATCATAAGCGGAACGATCACAAACGTCAGAATAGCTAATTGCCAATTGATACTGAGCATAATGCCGAACACACCGAGCAGCGTCATTACTGCTATAAAGAGATCCTCTGGCCCGTGGTGGGCAATCTCACCGATGTCCATCAAATCATTTGTCATCCGGGACACTAGATGGCCGGTCTTGTTGTTGTCAAAGAAATTGAAAGATAACTTCTGAACTCGGTCAAAAAGCTTTTTTCTCATATCCGATTCGATATTAATCCCCAGCTTATGCCCCCAGTAAGTGACGACAAAATGCATAAAGGCACTGACAATATATATCCCCAGCAAGCCGAGGCATGAATAGAGTATCCATCTCCAATTGCCGCTTGGCAGTAGATCATCTACTACCCGGTTAACGGCTAACGGAAAGACCAGTTCAAGTAGTGCAGCAGCAATAGCGCAAGAAAAATCAAGAATAAACAATCCCTTATAGGGCCTATAGTAAGCAAAAAAACGACGCAACATGTTAATAATTCGCTCCTTCTGGTGAGAATCAGCCTACTTTCATCAAGATTTCGTACGGGCTAACAAATACAAAAAGTATGGTGCTCCAATTACAGCTACAACGATACCCGTAGGAATCTCAGACGGCTGAAGGATCCAGCGTNNGACCCAAGCAGTGCCGAGGTTGGTAACATTAGCTGATGCTTCGGTCCAACTAGCCGTCTCGCCAAATGGGGTCCGACCAATCCCACAAAACCAATCCCACCGCTGACAGCGACACTCGCCGCAGCTAACCCTACTGCAGCCGCAAGAAGCCGAAATTGTTCCTTCGTTACTGCGGCACCAAGTCCCACAGCGGTCTGCTCCCCTAGATTCAGTACGTTCATCACCCTTGCCTTATAGATGACATAAGGCACCAGAATAAGAATCCACGGTAGGAGTGACAGTACAAACTTCCAGCTTGTTCCCCAAATGCTGCCTGCCAGCCAGGTAGCGACGAATTGGTATTTCTCTGGATCAAGCCTTAGCGTAAGCACGATCATAGCTGCACTCATCCCAGCTGCGACAGCTACACCAGTCAACAGTAAGCGCATAGGCGATATTCCTTGGTGCCGCTTATAAGCTAGAGCATAGATTAAGGCCGCTGTTAGCCCCGCACCGACGAACGCTACCATTGGCAGCAGATACACTGGAGCCGCGGTTGCCGTAGGGTAAAAAGAAATTAACAGCATAACCATGATTCCTGCACCAGCATTAATCCCTAAAATACCGGGGTCCGCCAACGCATTACGAAAGACACCCTGCATCACAGCACCGGATACAGCTAGACCTGCCCCAATTAGAACGGAGATCACAATACGTGGCAGCCGAAACTGAAACAAGATTAACTCCTGCTTGTCGGTCCCTTTACCGAACAATGTATTAATCAACTCCATAGGAGTCAAACGTATGTAACCTGTGTTCATACTAATAATAAAAGCAATCACAATTAGTACCGCCAACGAAATCATGATAATTAAGCCTCGTTTGTTTTTGGCGGCTTCGAAGGAACCGAATGTCGTCTTTTCCATCATTACAGCTCCCTCCTTTCTTTACGTGTAAGATAAAGGAAGAAAGGTACACCAATCAGTGCAATAATAGCGCCAAGAGGCGTTTCATTAGGTGGATTAATCATCCGCGCAGTTAAATCTGCAAATACAGCAAGTAAACTGCCGAGGATCGCTGAACAAGGAATGATCCATCTATAATCGACACCCACAAAAAATCGTGTCAAATGCGGAATAATCAGTCCAATGAAACCAACTGCACCAACTACGGCAACAGATGATCCAGCCAAAATCAATACGATTAAAGCACCTGCCAACTTCACAAGCCCTGTACGCTGGCCTAGACCTTTCGCAACATCGTCACCTAAACTGAGCATCGTGATCGATCGAGAGATTACCATTGCACCAATTAAAGCGGCCCCTATCCAAGGGAACATGATTTTGAGTTGGATCCATTTCGTTCCAGCCACGCCTCCCGCATACCAGAAAGCTAAATCTTGACCGATGTGAAAATATAAAGCTACCCCTTCACTCAGGGCCGACAAAAGCGCACTAAAAGCAGCACCGGCCAGCACCAAACGAGCAGGAGTTAATCCTCCCTTAGCGATTGATCCAATTCCGTATACGACGCCCGCGCCTACGCCGGCACCCACGAAAGAATATAGAATCAAATACATAAACGATAAATTTGGAAAAAAAGCAAAACANNTCAGACCTGAATCAGCCAATGGATTTCGCGTCATCCCTTGCATAATGGCGCCTGCAACTGCAAAGCTAGCCCCTATCATTGCCCCGCCAAGTACACGAGGTAATCTTAATTCTCTAATAATCTGATGATCCATGATCTCTGGATCAAAGTGAAACACAGCTGACCACACCACAGACAGCTTAATATCTGCTGCGCCGAAGGAGACGGAAACAGCGATTCCTAATAATAATAGCGCCAGACCGCCGACCAAGATTAATGTTGCCGCCCAAGGACGTGAACGAAATTCTCGTNNCTGTGAAATTGATTCTCATTATCATTAGACTATTGTAAATTACATTTCCTAGGTTTGGCAATAGATAGATTTAATTGGTACCATTTAATTTATTGCATTGACAGAAATCCTAAGCTTTGATACAGTTCAAATTGAAAATAATATTGATAATGATTCTCATTATTATTGTTCGGTACATATACTTAGGGAGG
This sequence comes from Paenibacillus sp., assembly GCA_003529225.1. Classification (GTDB taxonomy): domain Bacteria; phylum Bacillota; class Bacilli; order Paenibacillales; family Paenibacillaceae; genus Paenibacillus_AQ; species Paenibacillus_AQ pseudetheri. The sequence continues at coordinate 10,989 of DOJM01000325.1, read as the reverse complement.
TTTACCATGCTAAAAAGAAAGACCCTATTCCCCATCCTGGCACTCGTAATGTTATTGTCTGTATTTGTGACGGCTTGCGGGGGAAACAACAATGCTTCATCTAATACACCAACAGCGACAACTGAAGTAACAACAGCCCCGAGTGCAGAGGCAACGGCTGTTCCCGATGCTTCCGTTGCTGAAATACGCAGCTATGAAACTACTAAAGGGACTGTTCAAATCCCGGTTAAACCTCAGCGTATCGTTACAGATTATTATGGTGGGGAATTACTCTCCGTTGGAGCTAACGTTATAGGCGTTGAACCTAGTACTTTTGATAACCCCTTCTTGAAAGACCTGCTCAAAAACACACAAGATGTTGGTGCTCCAGTCAACGCTGAGAAAGCACTAGAACTTGCACCTGATCTAATTGTAGTTATGTACGATGACAACTATGATGCTTTATCCAAAATCGCTCCAACCATTCACATTCCATACGGTACTGCTACGAACATCTATGAAACCGTAAAACTGTTTGGAGATATCGTAGGAGCACCTGATAAAGCTGAAGAGTTCATTGCTGACTTTGAGAAAAAAGCTGCTGAAGGCCGCGCNNATTCGGAATATATGAGCTGACTGACAAAGGTGAGCTGTGGACCTTCGGTAACAATGCGGGCCGTGGTGGACAAGCCCTCTATAATGCACTTAAGCTGAAAATGCCTACTAAGAACAGCAATGACAACCAAACACTGCAGCTATCCATGGAGCTATTGCCAGAATATGCAGCGGACTACATGTTCCTGACTACTTATGATCCTGATAAAAAAGGCGATAAGCTGAAAGAGCTGAAGGAATCACCCGTTTGGAACGGACTTGCTGCTGCGAAGAGCGACCATCTGTTTTACAACGATTTTGATACTTTCTATCGCTATGATCCTATTGCCATTACCGCACAAATCGATCTGTTCGTTGATATGATTCTTGAGCGCAACGGTAAGAAATAAGCATAGACACATCAAGAAACACCCTACTCAAGCACTCTAAATGAGACTCACAAAAAGATACTTTGAAAAAAGTGA
>DOJM01000325.1:9601-9903 GCA_003529225.1 Paenibacillus sp. | reverse complement strand
CAATAGCTGAGAAGGATATCCTTTTCTGCTATTGCCTATTTTAGTATTAATTTTTGGAGGGATTACCATGACAAAACGTATATTAGACTGTAACGCTTCAGATTTTGTAGAAATGTAAAAAAAAGATATATTAGATTCTATTGTTGCTAGTGAAGGTAGAGTCTTAGTATCTGAGATCATTGGACTGTATAATCCTACACTGCATGCCATTAGTAATGCGGAACTTGCTTCAGCCTTTGGTGCAGATATTTTACTGTTAAATATGTTCGATGTGTATGAGCCTATATTTAATGGAATCCCAA
>DOJM01000325.1:8874-9576 GCA_003529225.1 Paenibacillus sp. | reverse complement strand
CATGATCAAGAGATTATAGGTGGATTAACAGCGATATCACAAGGGAGACTTGCTACTGCGGATACGGCTAAAACAGCTTATGAACTAGGAGCAGATATGATTATTTTAACCGGTAATCCTGGTACGGGAGTTTCTAATAAGGCTATTACAAGTTCCTTGAAAGAGATACATGCTATTTTGGGAAATGAAATAATTCTAGTTGCTGGCAAAATGCATGCATCTGGATCACTCAAGGAAGCGGGTGAAAATATTATCACCAAAGCTGATATTCAGGAATTTGTTGAAGCAGGTGCCAATATTATATTAATGCCTGCACCAGGAACAGTTCAAGGTATTACCATGGAATACATTAAATAATTAGTTACATATGCACATAGTCTTGGAGCTTTAACCCTGACGGCTATAGGCACCTCTCAAGAAGACGCTGACTCTGATACGATAAAACAAATCGCCCTCATGTGCAAAATGACTGGAACAGACATGCATCATATTGGTGATGCAGGTTATAAAACGGCTAATCCTGAGAATATTATGGATTATAGCATTGCTATTAGAGGGAAAAGGCACACTTACATTAGAATGGCCCGATCCATCAATAGATAATTTGAGCGCAACGTTACCAAACATAAAGAAACACCCCACTTATTAGATATCGCCTAAAGTGGGGTGTTTTGGTTATGCAATGAATATCATCTAGTGTAT
>DOJM01000325.1:3831-8735 GCA_003529225.1 Paenibacillus sp. | reverse complement strand
AAAAAAAAAAAATTATTAAAAAAAAAAAATAGCCCCCTCCTACTAACAAACAAAAGCAAAATGGCGCCAGAGCTACAGACATCTCAAACCTTGAAGAACTGACAACATACATAGTAGCTAGCACAATACCTAATACATAAGGAAGAAAAAATAATACTTTTAAAGGACCGCCTATCATTTGAGCCACATCTTTAGAAGTAATTCCAATCTTATTCAACTTCCCGAATTTGATCTTCTCTCGCTCTAAATCGGTCTGGATACTGAAATGCAGTACTATACAAGAGGCACCAAAAAATATTAGACCAACGAATGTAATGACGAAGATTCCAAATCGACCGGACTCCTGTAACTGTAAATACTCACTTATTCTAGATTTGGTGGAAAATACAAGCGCTTCGTGCCGTTCATTGTCATACCAGGACTTCGTATTGTCCTTATTGTATTTGGCTAAAGCCGCATTTAGCTTGGTATCTATATCTGCAGTCTTTTTCCAATCCTTGAAATTGAGGAGTTGAAGATTCCCGATCGCATCCATATTCTCCGTTTTCAGCGCCATATAATCCTCTTTGTTTACAATGACATGAAGACCATTCATGAGATTCGGCACAGGATTAAATACCATTTTAAATATAAGTCCTTGTGAGTACAACGTATGATTCCCGGAAGAAAGCTTCATTTCGAAGGTGGGCATCTCCGGTCTTTGATTCTTCCATTCTTCTCCTCGAGCAACTAAGGCAAGATTAAGAAAGTGATCTTTCTCCACATGATAATCACTGCCGATTAATGTGTTAATGTTTTGATCCAAAAATACTTTGAAATAGAACAAATCAATGTATTCAAGCTTTTGGTGTGAAATCAGCGGTGTAGCACCATGATCCGTGATCTCGCTGAGTGTCTCAAATGGAAGGTTATTTTTCCCGAATACTTCTGCATAGGCAATATCATAAGGGTTGTTTTTCACAGGAATATTCTCAGCATCCCAGGTAATATAAAAGATAATGCCACTTAGAAAAACCGTGATGAAGACGAGGAAGGTGATGAGAGAAAGTACTATTTTGGAGCGTCCAAGAGTATAGTTCAAATCGGAGCTAAACATTAAATGCTTATGATAAGCTTTCGTAGATCGCGAAAAGATGAATTTCATCCAGTCACCAAGACCTGACAGCAGCAAATAGACACCCACCATACTTACTCCCAGATTGATCAACATCATACGGGCATCATTTGGACTGTAATGAGTAATCATATCATAAACGGAGATCCCCAGTAGTACGACTCCGATGATCCCTGTGATTTTACCATGAAGAAGGCTACGCTCTGCGGCTCTGGATTCTTTTAGAAGGCGTACAATGTTGTATCTCAGCGTTAATAATAAATGGACTCCAATCACAGCTATGTAAATAATCCCGAAGAATTTAATGGTATACAGATAACTTTCCAGCGTAAGTGAAAAAGAACTGTCTCCTATATTAACAAACAACGAGATGATGAAGAAGAAAAGACCAGAGAAGACCGTCCCTGCACCTAAACCCGTGAGAATCGAAGCTAGTGCGATCATGCTATTTTCTAACAAAATAATTTTACGGATATTGTGGCTCGTCATTCCAAGAACCATTAACAGCCCAAAGTCGCTTTTTCTAAATTTCAAAAAGGCCATTTGCGCATATACAATAAATAGAACAGCAAACACTCTCATAACCAAGAAAGGAGCATATAAATTACCAGACACCATTCCATTCACTTGATAGGGGTCATTAAAATCAGGGTTCGTATACAGGGAGTAAAAGGCGAAAAAGACCATAATCGTAAAGCTGCTGCATAAGAAAAATAACAAATACCTTCTAAGGTTCGCCTTAAAAATCTGAATAGCCATTCTCCTAAAGGTCATCTTCTCCCCCTCCAATGAAGGCCAGACTCTCCAGAATCCTATCAAAAAATGCTCTCCGTTCTTTATTGTCCCTAGTAATCTCTGATAGAGCCTTCCCATCCTTGATAAAGAGCACGCGATTACAATAGCTGGCCGCAAAAGGATCATGTGTGACCATCACAATTGTTACTCCTTTCAGAGCATTCAGTTTGGCGAAGGTCTTCATCACGATACTTGAGGATTTGGAATCCAAATTCCCCGTTGGCTCATCCGCAAAGATCACCTCCGGATCATTAATAATCGCTCTGCTAATCGCCGCTCGTTGTTGTTGTCCTCCTGAAACCATATACGGATATTTATCCTTCACCTCACCCAGATCAAAGAGTAATAACGTCTCATCTGTCTTGGTATTGATGTCGTCTACCTCTTGGTCATCCAGAACCATGGGCACCATTATATTTTCCCGTAGGGTCAGGCTATCCAGCAGATTGTAATCTTGAAAAACGAACCCCATTCGCTGCCGGCGAAACAGTGCAAGCTCGTTCTTAGACATCTCGCTTATACTAGTCTCTGCAATCCGGACTACCCCACTATATTCCGTGTCGATCCCGCTAAGGATGTTCAGCAGCGTCGTTTTACCACTCCCCGAAGGCCCCATAATCGCTACAAGCTCTCCGCTATCCACACTCAGGCTTATGCCGTTTAGCGCCCGAAACACATTCATTTTCCCCCTGCCTTTATATTCTTTTGAGAGATTCTCTACCTCTAAAATAGGCATGCTCGCACCTTCCCCTTCATAGCTTGGCGGATTAACATTAAATGGAATTATGTTATTCCTGTAAACACTATAAAACTAAGTGAAGAGATCGGTTGTTAGATTGCTCACAGAAGTTATTACAGCCATATTCATCATTAACTTTATAGAATCTAATTCCCATAGTTAATCATACCTTTCAGAGATTATGTAACCTTAAAATAATAGNNATTTATCATAAATTTCTGACAACATAACCGAAGTAGTATTTTCAATGAAAAAAAAGAGCCCTCATAAAAGGCTCTAAAATAACTCTTCCACACCTACCGCCGCAACTCCCCCGTAACCTCCATAATCTTCGAGGCTAACAAATGAGAGGGAACCTCATAATCCACACATCCGAGCTCAACTGCCGCTTCAAGCATTTCATTTACAATCGAAGTCTCTTGCGATTCTACAAGGGTGGATTGGGCGCCAGCTTGTTTGGCATTTAGCATGCCTCTCGCGCCATCGCTTCCCCTTCCTGTCATTAGTATCAAATGCTGCTTCAAGCTTTTCAGTCCAGAAATCGATTCGAACAATACATCAATGGATGGACGGTATCCGTTCACTGGAGCTTTCTTGTGAAGTTTGATTCTACATACTTGCCCTTGCTGAACTACGGTCATATGACAATTACCAGGTGCAATATATGCCGTTCCTCCGAGTACCAACTGATCATTCTTCGCCTCAACCACCTGTACACTTGAGAAGCGATTTAATCGTTCTGCTAATACTTTCGTATACTTAGGCGGCATATGCTGAACGATCAACAAAGGATATGGGAAGTTTGCCGGGAGAGAGCCAATTACAATTTCAAGCGCCTTCGGGCCACCTACTCCACATCCTATGGCTACGATTTGATCGAAGCCTTCCATACATCCGGTTTTAGGAGCGTCTTCTACTTGTTGTCCTGCAATCACTGTGGAAACAGTTATATTGTTAAGGATAAGAGTTCTCAAAGGAATTTGAGCAGCTTGTTTAAGCTTGAATATTAGCTCGTCTTTTATTTGGGATAAATCTGGTCCAAATAACTGAGTTGGCTTGGAGATAAAATCCACTGCTCCATTCTGTAGACCTGTGATGGTTGCTGTTATTCCATCCTTTGATCCCGAGCTTAGGATAAGGATAGGGGTTGGACGCTTTGACATCATGCTAGAGAGTGCTACTAAACTATTCAATTCTGGCACTTCTATATCAATCGTCACGACATCAGGCCGGAGTTCTTGAACCATGCTAACCGCTTCGGATGCATTTCGAGCTGCTCCAATGACCTCGATAATTGAATCCTCCGCAATTAGGTTCGAGATCTGTTTACGCATTATTACTGAAGTAGCTACAACGAGCACCTTTATGTTTTGCACTACTTCTCCTCTCCTATCAATGATGATCCCCATGACACTGTTTATTTAACTTTAAAAATAGATACGAGTGCATTTAGTTCCTCCGCAAGCTGTGCTAATGCATTAGCGGTTGTTGCCGTTTCACTACTGCTTGCCGCCATTTCTTCCGTTGCTGCTGATATACTCTCAATTGAGTACAACACCTCTGATGACTGCGCGGCCTGTTCTTCACTGGCAGCAGCGATTTCTGTTACTTTATGAGCGGTATCGTTCACCATAGAGAGAATATGATCAAAGGCTTCCCCATTTTTTTGTGAAAAAGCTACGCCTTCGACTACAGCCTTCACGCTATGCTGCGTATTCTTCTGCATATCTTTAATAATGTCCGTGACCTGCTTAGTAGCCTCACTGCTCCGCTCTGCTAACTTTCTTACTTCATTCGCTACAACAGCAAATCCTCTGCCCTGTTCTCCTGCACGAGCCGCTTCAATAGCTGCATTTAGGGCCAACAGATTTGTCTGTTTAGCAATATCATCAATGACCGCAATGATCTCGCCAATTTTATCTGAGCCTTCTTCTAGTCTAGACATTTGGTTGTTAAGTAACGTCATCCCTTGAATGGAGTCGGTAACCACCGCACCTCCATCTTGAGCAATACGCATTGTATGATCTGACAGCTCTGAGGCTTGCTCTGCACTCTGAGCTACTGAATTAATCGCCTCAGACAATTCTCGGAACAACTCATTCATCGTTTGCGCTGCAGTGGCTTGACTCATACTGCCGCTAGCTACTTCCTCAGTACTGGCTGATATTTGCTGTGCTGCCGCCGAGACGCTTTCCGCAGAGGACAAAATCCCCCCCACAGTATGCCTTAAGTTCAGAACCATTTCATTCACAGAAT
>DOJM01000325.1:0-3713 GCA_003529225.1 Paenibacillus sp. | reverse complement strand
TACTATATTTACTCATGATGTCTTCAATACTTTGGACATTCTTATGTAATTTATCCCGATACTCTTTTTTCTTCACCTCGGTTTTGGCCATGGTATTTATATCCCGTATGTTTATTCTATTCGTTAAAAAAAGTTCATTCGCTTCACCAAGATAGGCAATCGGTGTTAAGCGATTCTTATACATATCCTCGATGGACTCGTCCATCTTACTCAAATTGCTTATTCCATAGAATCCTACAAAGCATAAAATGACTGATACCAAAACAAATGCTGAGATTAGCTTCACTGCTGTTCTCAAATTATAAAACCATTTCATCCTTCTGCACCTCATTACGTTAGTCAATTTTTAGTAATTCTTAGGAACTATTTCATCATAAACTGTAAGAAGAATATGGTAACCGAAAAAAAATGGCGTGATCACGCAAAATTATTGCGCACCTCCGCAATGAAGCGCAAAACAAAAAATCCCGCCTCACTATCTAGTGATCGGGATCTCAATCTATAGGGTTGTTACGTATTTTCACAATGAATTAGTAAAATCTGATTCCTTCAATATTCCGAGCCGTTTAGCTTTTATAGCCGCTTCAATTCTAGACTTCACATTTAGCTTTTGGAACAAATTCGTTAAGCTATATTCGAGAGATCGCTGACTCATCAGCACAATCTCCGCTATTTCTTTATTACTTTTCCCCTTTGCAATTTCCGTTAGCATTTCATGTTCCCTTTTGCTGATCATGGAGACTACTTGCTCATCATTAATTTCTAATCCTTTAGGCGGTACTTTCCTTAACTGCTTAACTAAGGTCCGTGGTAGAATGACTTCTCCTCTTAATGCACAGCGTACCGCTGTAATCAACTGCTCTCTATTGGTCGTTTTTGAGATAAAGCCAAATATCCCTGATTCGATCATCAGGTTAAATTTGTTATTAAATTCATATCCGATATAGATTAGGATAATCGCATCGGCATTCAAGGTTAATACTTGCTTCGCCAAATCAATCCCGTTCACATCCGCGATATGAAGATCAAATAACATTACATCAAAATAACGACTACTAACCATTTCAAGCACCTCATGAGCTGAGTTGGCTAGCGTAACCTTTATATCCCCCTCTTGCTCTAATATCATCCTAGTCCCTTCCATAACAGATGGATGATCATCCACTAACAATATTTCAATCATGCCTATGACTACCCCTCTATCCAATTGTTATGCCGCATGATTAATCTGCAGGTATAGATATATTCACCGCTAATCCCTTTTTATCTGGCGAGTGAAATACTATTGTCCCATCCATACTTCGAACTCTTTCCTTCATACCATAAATCCCCATACTCGTGAGAGAATCCTCTCCAAATAGGTTCATTCCAATTCCGTTATCTTTATAATCCAAATGAATATGATTGTCTTCACTAGCTAAAGTGATGTAGACTTCTGTCGCAAAAGAGTGCTTCGCTGCATTAGCTAAAAGCTCCTGCACAATACGGTACAGACCTATAAGCACTTCATCATCTAACTTATGCGTGAATGCTTCAGACTCGAAATAAATCTGATAGTTGGTACGTAGCTGCGTAAATTCAAATAAGGTCTCCAGCGAAGAGATAAGCCCTTCATTGATTAATGCAGGGGGTCTTAGCTCGTTACAAATAATCCGTAGTTGATAGATCACATCGAGTAAGCCTTCTGAGATTTGTTCTAGTTGTTCTCTAAGTTCCCCTTTAATGGACCTTTCACCTAAGAGAAGATCCAGCTTACGATACCAGATAATCTGTTCTTGAAGCGCTGAGTCGTGTAAGTCCTGAGCAAGTCTTTTTCGCTCATTCTCGGATAGATTAAACATAAAGCGGAGAAGCCATGTAGGAGCAAATTGCTTGGAAGCTGCTAGCTCAAGATCTTTCGTTAAATCTTCAATGAGCAAAAAATGATCAAAGAGAACACTGACATAACGGGTAATCGTTTCAAGCCACACTCGAATAGAACCGATTTCTAGTAAAAGCGTCTTCTCGTTAATCGATAGCAAGTAGCTTTTTCCTCGGGACTCCCCGATCTTGAGTGAATACCCATGCTCAGTCTCAATAATTTCACATAATTTATCATAATTAGATTCAACTGCGATAAAATTTATATTTGTTATCTGCAGAGTCTCTCTGACTTCTCTAAGTAACCGCTGTTCCATATGACTAATTTTCATCACACCAAAAAGATCTTGGGAGAATTGATCCAGACTCATTTGCAAGCGAAAATACCGTTCCTCACTTTCACGAATAATCTGCTCTGTATGTTCTCTGTCCTCATCTGCTTTTTTTCGATCACTTATATCTCTAAATATTGAGATACATGCGACTTTTCCTTTGTGCAAAATGGAGCTAGCGGTTACTTCTACATCGATAATCGTTCCATCTGAACGTACGACCTTTTGTTCAACAGGAGCTAAGATTTTATAGGGTTCTTTATAAATCTCACGCATGCGTTCTTTCGTTAGCGTCAGATACTCTGGATGCGCCCAATTGAAAATATTTTTACCGATCAGTTGACTCTCATCGTAAACTCCAAATAAACCAAGACAAGAAAAATTTACATAAACAAACTTATAATCGCTATGGAGAACAACCGCTTCAGGCGACATCTTGATCAGCTGCTGATTGAGTTCCTCGCTTTCCCTTAATTCTCTTTCCATTTGGACTCTCTTAGTAATGTCTCTTGCTACAAATACAATGCTAATTACTTCTCCATCCTCACCTAGAACGGGAGTAGCAAGACATTCTAAATTTAAGATATAACCTTCTGAATGAATAAAACGATTGTAAAACATCTTGCTCGTTTTTGTCCGAAAAATATTTAATATCTGTTCTTGTAAGCTGTCTTGCTCATCTGGATCGATATACTTTAGGATGGTGGTGTCCTTGATTAAACCTACAGGAATACCGATTAGAGTCTCACAGGAGGGGGAAGCTACAATAAAATTACCTTTTTGATCCAGAACACCCATCATATCCTTCATGTTATTAATAATAAGTCTATACTCTGCCTCACGCTGTGCCAACTTATGTTCTACTTCTACTGCTGATGTTATATCTCTAGCAACTACAAAAGCACCAACAATACGATTATTCACATAAACCGGGATATTTTTCATAGACCAGTGGCTCACTGATCCATCCTTACGGGAAGAGTCCACAACATAGTGCTGAGCAGATCCCCGTACTGTTCTTTCAAAATAATCCAGCATCCCCGGTATATTTTCTATTCCAAATAGATTCATGATAGACAAATTATCTCCGACCATACTTAAAGACTCTCCAGTAATTTGCTCTGCTGCAGAATTGATTGCCAAAATATCACCTTGCAGATTCACCTCACATACGACGTCTGAGTTATANNTTCGCTTTTGAGCAAAGCCTCTTTCATCAACTTTCTTTCCGTGATATCTGCCAAGATCCCGTCTAGCCGTACTACCGTTTGGGATTCATCCAGACTGGGTATGATTCTGACCTGTATCCATCGGGGCTCACCATTTGCGTGGATAATCCGATACTCACTAAGCTTTGGAATCCCTTGCCGAGCCGTTGATAGGATCTCTTGAATCGAGGGGGTTTCTTCCTTATGAGCTATACGGAACCAAAAATCATCCTCCTTCGCCTGTTCAACGGAATAACCAGTGATATTGAGAACGGCATCCGATATAAACAATACTTTCTTTGCTACGTAATCA
>DOJM01000457.1:4456-13059 GCA_003529225.1 Paenibacillus sp. | reverse complement strand
CTCGTCACCGAGGAAGAGTTCTACAAGCACAGTGTCTCATTGTTTGTTAAAGGAATTTTGTCTCAGTCATAAGCTTTATTGATTTATTTAATGATAAGTCTAAACTTATTAAGTTGGAGGATATTTAAGAGTAATAATAAAGAAAACAGCACTTGCTATCGGTATTAACGGTGTAACTGGTGCGATCACGGTGAATAATAACGCCGTGAAGCTTCCAACACTTCCTTTTATCGAAAACGGTTCAATGTATCTGCTGCTTCGCTTTATAAGTGAGCAACTCGGAGCAAATGTTGCGTGGCTCCCGCAGGAGGAGCGCATCGCCATCACGATGCAATAAGGAATAATCAAAAAAGGTGTCCCATCACGGGACACCTTTTTACTATTAAGATAAACGTTCGCTGAAATCTTCGAAAGCGAACTGCTTGATTACTTTAATTCCTTCTTCTTCATTGTAACTAACAATGGAAGGCAGATTCACGCCATTAAACATATGGTTTTTCACCATAGAATAATGCGCCATATCAAGGAATACGAGTCTATCGCCGTATTTCAGAGGCTCCTTGAAGGAATAATCTCCGATAACGTCTCCCGCCAGGCAAGTCATTCCACCTAATCTGTACGTATAAGGATATTCGCCAGGTTGTCCAGCATCGATAATGCTCGGACGGTATGGCATAGCCAGTACATCCGGCATGTGGCACTCTGCTGAGGTATCGAGAATCGCAATGTCCATTCCGTTATGCATCACATCAAGAACGGTAGCTACCAGATATCCGGTATTAAGAGCCACTGCCTCTCCCGGCTCCAGATAGATTTCCACACCGTAAGTCTCTTTCATGTGTAGAATGCACTTGACCAGGGTCTCCAGGTCATAATCAGGACGTGTAATATGATGACCGCCACCGAAATTAAGCCATTTCATTCCTTTGAGGTAAGGTCCGAACTTCTCTTCAACTACCTTGAGCGTACGCTCAAGTGTATCCGAATTCTGTTCGCACATGGTATGGAAGTGTAGTCCATCAATGCCTTCAAGCTCTTNNCTGAAGTTAGGGAGAGTTACTCCCATTCTGGAATAATTGTAGCATGGATCATACAGCGGAACTTCGATCTCGGAATATTCCGGATTCACTCGAATGCCGCAGCTGATCTGCTTCGGTGCACTCTTAACGCGATCCTTGAATCGATTCCACTGGTCAAAAGAATTGAACACAATGTGGTCGGAGTATCTAAGAAGCTCATCGAATTCACTATCTATATAAGCTGGTGCGTACACATGAACCTCTTTACCCATCTTTTCATAGCCAAGTCTGGCTTCGAACAAGGAGCTTGAGGTTACGCCATGCAAGTACTTCCCAACTAGCGGATACAAGGAATGCATGGAGAAGCCTTTTTGCGCGAGCAAAATCTTGGCTCCAGTGCGTTCCTGTACAGAATTCATAATCTCAAGATTGCGTGTAAGCAATCTTTCATCTACAAGGTAACATGGTGACGGGACTGCGCTGATATCTATATCCATTATCGCGCCTTAGTCTAACAGCGTTGGCGAGAAGTCTTCTTGCCAAGGCAGACCATGTTTATTTAAAGCTTCCATGAATGGATCTGGATCGAACTCTTCAACGTTGAATACGCCTGGCTTCTTCCAGATACCTTTTATAATTAACATCGCTCCGATCATTGCAGGAACACCTGTAGTGTAGGAAATGGCTTGGGAGCCAACCTCTGCATAGCACTCTTCATGATCGCAAACATTGTATACATAATAAGTTTTTGGTTTTCCGTCTTTAGTTCCTTGGATAATACATCCAATGTTAGTTTTACCTTTTGTTCTTGGCCCCAGGGAAGCTGGGTCCGGCAAAATCGCCTTCAAAAATTGAAGAGGAACGATCTCTTTACCTTCATACATGATAGGCTCGATAGAAGTCATGCCAACATTCTCAAGCACTTTCAAGTGAGTCAGGTAGTTCTGGGAGAAGGTCATCCAGAAACGGATCTTCTTCACGCCCTTGATGTTAACAGCCAAAGATTCCAATTCTTCATGATACAGAAGATAAATATCCTTTGGTCCGATTTCCGGAAGGTCGTATACTTTTTTCTCGGAAAGCGGTGCTGTTTCAATCCACTCGCCATTCTCGAAATAGCGGCCATTGGCTGTAATTTCACGAATATTGATTTCAGGATTAAAGTTTGTTGCAAATGGATATCCGTGATCACCAGCATTGGCGTCTACAATATCAATGGTATGAATCTCATCAAAATAGTGCTTTTGAGCGTAAGCCGTGAACACACCAGTTACACCTGGATCAAATCCACTACCAAGCAACGCGGTAAGACCCGCTTTTTCAAATCTTTCTTTGTAAGCCCACTGCCAAGAGTATTCAAATTTCGCTGTATCTTGTGGTTCATAGTTGGCAGTATCAACATAGTGCACTCCTGTTGCCAGGCACGCATCCATGATTGTCAGGTCCTGATATGGGAGAGCGACATTAATAACGACATCCGGCTCAAAGCTCTTGATCAGTTCAATGANNCGTCCGTATTATCTGCATCGAGCTGAGCAGTAGAAATCTTCGTGCGGCCTCCGGCTAATTTATCTTTCAGAGCGTCACATTTCGCGACAGTTCTGCTAGCTATGCAGATCTCTTCAAATACATCCGGGTTCTGGCAGCATTTGTGAACAACAACACTGGAAACACCGCCAGCGCCAATAATTAACGCTTTTCCCAAAATAAAAACCTCCTAAAATTCCATTTGCAAAATCAACAAGGCTGATTATACATAATATTTTTGAATAAATCAATAAAAACCGACAAAAAATGATGATTATTGTGTAAAATCTTCAAGGATTCTTGTTAATACTCTTAAATGCTCATATTTCCTCGATTATCCACCTATACATATCATAAATATCGCTGGAATGGAGTGAATTTCCGGAAACTAGGACAACTAGATTATTCTATCACAATAGGGGGCTACTTCATACGATTTATTTTAAGCTCAATGAGAAACCTCACCATCCTTTCAACTCCGCGTAGAGACGTTCAGTTTCAGTGGCATCCTTATTGTTGTAGAGCACATATTTAGTCTTGCTATTTGATCACAATGTACGGCGGAGAATTTTTCACAAGATAGACCTTACTTTTTCCAAACCCGTCAAACTTAAAGTTTCCAATGGCTACTGTATCCGTCGCAACACCATTTGTTCTTCGGCCTCTTGGTAAGCTGTCCACAAGACCCTTCCTGTAGTTAAGACAGGTGTTGAGAAATCAGTCTGAACGCCCATCCAACCCTTCCCGATCAACAGTAATACAACGAATACAAAGAGGCCGTAATATATACTCTTACCCGTTTTTGTCCCAATGATCCAACATTCATGATCATTCGTTTACAGAATATCATATTTTCCTTTAAGCAAGGGATATGGATGATTGTAAAATAAAAGGAGGGCTTGCGCCCTCCAATTAAATTTTCTATTTATTTATCCGATTAATTTTAATCGAGCTGAATTCGGTCGGTATATATATTTTATTCTGGAGAATAACATGACCAATCGAATCATACAAACTCTCAATTAATAGTGTATATAAATCATTGTTTGAATGGAGTCGATGGCTCGAAGTGGAGATTACGGATTTTGTAAATTTAACTTCTATTGTCGAAGAATGTGCATATTCGTAAATTCGTTCTTCAAGCAATTCGAAAAGACATTCTTTATCATTCAGATTCACTTGGAATTTTGAAGCGATTTCACTCGGCAGTATGGAAAAGGTGTGCGCAACAATTTCATTTTTACTTTTGTACCACCTGTTAAATCCAATACACACTGCCGAATGAATACCGAACAGTTTTTTTATATAATCATAATCGTTGATAAATTCAAGGCGAAAGTCGGAATCAATGCCATCAATAGCTTCCGTACAACAATTAGNNNATTTTCTCTAATCCAACACTTCGTAACTTTGTATTATCTTTTATAAAGTTTCCTTGTCCATGGATCGTCACGATATAGCCATCTTCTTGGAGTAAACTTAAGGCTTGGCGTAGAGTCATCCTACTAACATTCATCATTTTGGAAAGTTCTAATTCCGCTGGCAATTTACTTCCCACCGGATAAACTCCCTCATTAATTAGTTTTAGTATTTTATCATAAACATCCAAATATAGATGGGACTTGTCTTTAGTTTTAATCGGCATTAAGATACTCCTCCTCGATATACATTATATCCCGTCAGTTGGAATGCGCAACCTTAGCCGTTTAAGATTAGGCTACTTCTTCGATGAAATCACATAAAAGAATAGTTGGGCCGGAAGAACGTCCTGTCCAACTATTCTTTCATGATATTTACAGTTTTTCAGCAAACCAGTCCGTTGTTATTTTTAGCAAACCCTCTGCAATGGATTGATCAGGATTTAATTTATCACCAGCGTAAATGTTGAAGCCATGATCTGCTCCATCAATGATACGCAAAGTCACATCGGTACTTCCTGCATGTTGCACNNACGACAGGATCTTCAGAACCTCCAATTGCTAGTAATGGGCCATTATATTTGGCAACCTCATCAAGTGCACGAGAATTTTTCATCGCTGTAAAGAACTTTTTACCAAATTCTAATTGAGTCCCCCATGGCATCGTAACCATAACTGAACCTTTCGCATAGGCTTCATCGTCAAGTTTGAACATAAGTTCTAAATCCTCTACACCGTTTGACGGTGCGGATGACCAGGTAGCAAGAGCTTTAACCTTTGGTAGGCGGCCTGCTACTACTTGCGCTATTCGCCCACCCTGGCTGTAACCCAATACACCGATCCGATTATTATCTATTCCTGAATCACTCGCGATGAATTCGACCGATTTCAGAGCATCCGCGACTGAATCTTCGAAATTATTCTCAACATAAGGTTGAGAGCTATCCCCACCTCCTGCAAAGTCGATCCGCAAAGATGCATATCCTCTTGCTGCCAATTGAGCAGCTAGTCGTTTGTAGATATCTCCAAGTTCATTTTTATTACCACCCGTACCATGCAACAGCAATACCACAGGAGCAGGTTTATCCTCTGTTGCCCCTGATGGGCTTACCATTATTCCGGGAATATTATGACTTCCGTTAGGAATCAATACGAACTGTTCTTTCATGGGTTGATCGCTCTCCTTTTTGCTTATGATGAAAAACAACTACCTCTCTTCAATGATTCTGAGTTCCTCATGTGACAAAGACTGTGCAGGTGTCTCGTAAGTTGGTCCAAAATTTCCGAAACCAGAAAATTCTATTTCTTAATTAGACGTCCCACTAAAACCCAGTACAGGAATAAGCTGAATAGTGTAACGAGTGAAAGAACCACTAAAATAGTACTGTATACGGAAGCGACCGGATTATTTATGTTAGGAAGCAATTGTAATGATGGCTTATCCATCATTACCGCCGTATAAGCAATACCGATAGAAGCGCCTACACCCATAATTAAGTTGTAAAATCCAATCGCAGTACCGGACTTTTCCTTCCCAACTGTACCAACGTATGAATCAATTAACGGAGCATACATAAACGCGTACGAACAAGCGAATAGAATCATTGAAATGATCAGCATAAAAGAACTTTCGATAAAGAATGCACCTACCAACAAGCTAACGGTAATACCCGTCATTGCAATCATGATACATTGCTTGCTTCCTAACATTTTCGCTACTTTTCCTGAAAGCGCCCCAACCGTTGCAGCTAAGACAAAAGACGGGATTAGCAGTAACGAAATCGTATCGAGTCTCATATTGAAAATATTTCCTAAAAGAAATGGAAACAAAAAGATATAGGCTAATTGCACAGAGTAAATAACAAAAACTATCGATAACAAAGAAATGAATTGCTTATTTTTGAAAAATGAAAGGCTAATGAACGCTTTAGAACTTTTGCTGATATAGGTTAAGAACAGGACGAGGGCGACAATAAACGCAATAAGATAAATAATATTAAAGTTAGTAATATAGAACAATAGCGTTGCGGCAGTTGCTCCCACCAGGAATAAACCAGTTACATCGACATTTAAGCCTCTTTTCTCTTCTTTTGGCAGATATTTTAGAATAAAAGGAAGAATGAGTAGAGTTACCAATGAAACTAAAAATAGAGTCGTCCAATGGAAATAAGTGGATACAAATCCGCCAGTCAAGGATCCTATGACTTGAGACAATGCAAAGCTGCTTGTACTTAATCCTAAAAATTTCTTTTGTTCATTTAAAGGCAATTGTTTAGTTACAAAGATTACATATAAAGTTTCTGCAGATGTCAGTCCCATCGTTTGAAGTACTCGTGAAATGACAACCATTATATACGAATGTTGAAAAACAAAACCCATCACAGAACCAACACATATTATTACTATACCTATGCTAATAAGTCTTCGGATACTGATAGTATCGGACAAAGCCGCGTATACAACTGCCCCAATCCCAAAAACAAGTCCAGCTAAGGTCGCTTGCCAGGAAACCATCGTCGCAGATATATTAAAATCTTTTGCTATATCTACCGAAACAATTTTAAATGAACCGTCAATGACCAAACATAATAAAAATAATAGTAATAGAACAGGTACAGCTTTCTTTATATTATATTCTTGAGATTTCATTACGCTTGCGTTTTGCCCTGTCATGTACATTCCCCTCTTCTAGAACTGCTTAGCTTAAGTGAGTACCACTGCAGCTTCATTCTATTCTCGCAACGTGTGCCCGAGATTTGTCAATTTACTTCTTTCTCATTTATTTATTATTCTTTAGTTCAATATCGATAAAATCCAAAACACGTCCAATATTCATTTTCGTTTCAAATATCACCGAGGAATGAATAGCATTTGGAAAAATCTCAACCTTAGCTTGCTCTCTCCCGAAAAGCTGATTTACTTTCAATGTGAAATCGATTGATTGCTGCATCGGCGTAATATCATCGCCACCTCCATGCTGCAACAAAATCTTTGGAATATCTTTATGGATATAGCCTATAGGATTCAATTTTTTAACTTGCTGACCCAACTCTTCTATGGGACCTCCAACCAACTTCTCTAAGACACCGTCCTTTGTATGAAATGGGAATTCATTGCGCTTTGAGATAGGGAAGACGTCTTCGTACTCATCACTGATATCCACCGGCTCGTAAAGTGAGTTTTCCTGGAGAATGCAATTCACTTGTAGATCGTGATCCAAACGAGAAAAGTCGCAAACCGGATACCAAGAAACAACCGCCGATACGTCTGTTGGAATATCTTTATTAGGATCATGTTCTGTATCAAATAGAGTTTCTTTAGCAAAAACCGCTGTCATAAGAGCTAAATAACCACCTGCGGATCCACCCCAAGTGGCAATCCTTTGCGGATCCAAATGAAATTTGGCAGCATTCTTTTTGATAAAACGGATGGCCATCTTTACATCTCTTACTGGTTCAGGAAATATCACTTCATCCGTCAGTCTGTAATTTATGGAGATAATGGCATACCCTCTATTTCGTCCTTCAAGCATCGGCTCAATCATATCTTTTTGGCGTTTATCGCAAGCTACAAATCCTCCACCATGTATGGAAACAATTACAGGAAAGGGACCATCTCCATCAGGTAGCCAAATATCTAGCTTTTGAGCGTCGGACGTTGTGCCATAGGGGATATCAAAATAACCTCTCTGATTTTCGGTACTTAAAATGGGTCCGTTTTTTCTCCATTTTCTATTTGTCATTTTCTTTTCCTTTCATGTGTTGTCAGCACTTATATTTTTTGGTCTTGTTGAACGCTAAAATGTATCCGCTTACAGATAACCGTAATTAAATTTTATAGAACTGGACGCCCCCTTTTTAATTATTCTGCCTCCATACCCTACAAATAAAAAACAAACAACAGTAATTCGTGGTCTATATAGTTGTCTAATTAATTACAACTTCACTATAAATCATTAAAACCAGTTAAGTCAATACTGATTAAAAAACAGATCATTATAATGATAAAGAGCCCCCGCCGTTTGGGAGCTCTTTTCTGAAGTATCACTTTTAAAATCAAGCGTAAGGATCATATTATCCATCCATACAAAAAAAGTATTGTTTGTATTAGTCAAAAATACCCCCATTTAATTCGAATGGATTTTAACAGCATAAGCTTCGGCATCCCATTCTACCTTAGCGCCTAACATTTCACTCACCAGTCTTAAAGGTACATATACACTATCATTAATAAAGACTGGCTTTTGATCTGTGGTTATTACTTTTCCATTCACTGTCGTTTGTCCATTAACCGAATTTAAGATCAGCGTAGTAGATGTAGATTCCTTCACAGCAATAACTGATCTCGATGGAACGTCCCAACGTACATTCACTCCCATTTGCTGAAATATTCCTCTTAAAGGAACGTAAGTAGAATTGTTGAGCAGTAAAGGAGGCATGGTCAGATCCATTTCATTATTGTTCAACAGCACCTGAATCGATTTCTTCACGGGCTGAGGCGTGTCAATCATAAAATCTCTAACCCCCAAGCCCGTCTGTCCAAATTCATTCGTTCCCCATGCAAGAACATGACCGTCTTTTAAGAGCACATAATGCTTTCTGTTCCCGCTGGTAATCGAAACTGCATTTTGAATACCACT